>WFTY01000453.1 GCA_015485245.1 Anaerolineales bacterium
AAAACCGGGTGGGGGATAGAAGCAAACCATCAGGCGGTTCCAACAGAGCAGGGATGGCCTCGATGGAGGGGATGCCCTGGAGGATGATGGCATAAAGCGCGGCAACGCTGAGAAAAAGGAGCGCGATCAGGATGCCGATGTTGGTGATGCAGCCGAATGTTCCCCAGCGCAGCAAGGGGCGCGCGTATTTGCGGCGGGTTTTGCGGCGTGCAGCGATGATGTGGGGGATTGTGGGCATGATTTGATTGTACAATACATTGGGTTAAAGGAAAAGTCAGCTGCGAAGAGCTTGGATTTCCCCGACTTCGCGGCTGACTTCCCTGCACTGAGACAGGGCCCCTAAACATTTGTGATGTTCCCCCCTCTACACCTGCCTCCCGGTACGCGTTTGGATGATGCGCCCAGGATACCAGAGGGGCGTTGCCAGAATGTTGCCATGTTTTGGGGGCTGGATTATTCCGAATGGGTGGCGGCCAGGACGTTCGCCTGGAAACGTTGAAAAATGGGCGCCAGTTCGGCGTGGTGGATCTCGGCGCGAATGCGATGGAGCACCGCCCGTAGTTGTTCGTCCAGCTCGTCTGTGGATTCCCTGTTTTGCTTGGCGATGGCGTGCAGCGTGGAGAGCGCCTGGATCTCGCTCCAGGGGTGGGGTATCTGGCGGGCGAGGAGTAGCGCCTCCTCTGCGTGCTGACGCGCGGCCTGCATGTCTCCCAGGGCAAGCTCGATCTGCGCCTGCGCTGCCAGGGTGGTGGTCAGTTGGGGGGCCATGGATCGCTGGTGCGCTTCCTCGATAACGGCGATGGTGTGTTGCCTGGCGGCTTCCCAGGGGCCGACGACCGCAAGCGCCTCCGCTCGGATGGCGCGTGCCAGGAAAGCGCCCAGTTCGAGACCGTAAAGGGAAAGCCCTTGTTCCGCCTGTTGCAGGAGATGCAATCCTTTTTCTGTATCGCCCAGGCGGCATAAGGCTCCGCCGAGCAGGAAGAGGTTGTACATCCCGGTGAAGTGTTCGCCGCCCCATTCAAACCCCTGTTGAAATATTTCTACTCCGCGGGGCAAATTGCCCAGGAGGCTGTGAACGCTGCCTTGTTGGGAACATCCCAGGGCGTAGACATCGCTGTGGCCATGTTCTTCGCCGACCTTCATCGCCATGTGGCTGTAGTCCAGCGCCAGGCTGATTTGCCCTATCCCGAGGGCGCTCATGGCTGCGTAGGCATAGGTGTATCCCAGAATGCGTACCGCGCGGCTCTTTTCTCCCAATTCAATGCTGCGCATAGCGTGTTGCAGGGCGGTAGAGTAGTTCCCCAGGTATTGATAGGCCAGGGCGGCGGCGCTATGTGCGGTGTTGAGCGCCGTTGCGGAGGCACACACACCGGCGTCTTCAATCGCTAGATCAGCATGGCGACAACCCTGTACCGGATGGCCCTGGAAACAGCGCACCACGGAGAGTTGGTAGTGGGTGTGGCTGCGATAGCGGAACTCAATACTGGTTTGGACGTTGGCCCCTAACGCCAGGGCTTCTTCCAGCACTTCAGCGGCTTCGGCGATCCGTCCCGTCATGTAGAGGAACACGCTGTGATGGTTGTAAGCTTCAATAAGCGCCGCGCGATGCTCGCCTCCGCTGAGGTGCGCCAGCGCCTGACTGGTATGTTTCAAGCCCTCGCCGTAATCGTTGACGGTGAAGCAGGCATCGCTGAGGATGTCGTGCCCCACGCCGATCAGCGCCGGGCTATCGCGTCGATGCCCGAGGCTAATCAGGTCTTCCCCCAGCTGGATCAGCCCCTGGGTGTCGTTGACGTTGTAGGCGATTTCTCCCCAGGCTTTGAACAACAGAATGATATCAGCGTTGGAGATAAAGGCGGCATCCGGGTAATCCAGCAAATGGCGCGCGCGCTGGAAAGCCTGCACTGCCTGGGGGAAAGCAGTGATATTCTTGGATTCCTGCCCGGCTTTCATCCAGTATAGAAAGGCAGATTGCGTATCGCCCGCGGCTTCATAGTGCACCGCCAGGATGTTGGCCTGTGGCGAGGCTACATTTTCTTCTATGTGTTCCGCCACGCGGCGATGGTATTCTTTGGCCTGAGGAAGCGGGACTTCGCCTTCCAGCGCTTCACGAATGCTGTCGTGGATGAAGCTGTAGACCACTTCGCCCCCGGCGTGCGAATCCGCCTGGATGAAGCGTTTGATCTCCATCTCGGAAACCGCTTTGAGCAAGTCTTCCCGCTTCATTTCGGTGACGGATTGCAGGGTTGAGAGATTAAACACCGGGCCGATGATGGCTGCCGCCTCGAGGGCGCGACGCGTGGCTGGCTGTACGCGTTGTAATCGCTGGCTGAGCAGCTTGCGCAGGCTTTCGGTTAAGGGGGGAGGTGTTTCGCCTGAAAAATCGATCTCCTCAGGAGATTGGGCGATTGAGCGCAGAATCTCGAGGGTGAACAGAGCGTTGCCCCCTGTGGCACGGTGCAGGCGGGCGGTGAATTTGGGGGAGGGGATGATCTTCAGCGTGGCGCGCGTGAGTTCGGCAACGTCGTGTTCGCTTAGGCCGCTCAACTGGATGACTACAGCGTTTTTGGAGCGTTGGATAGCTTGCTGCCATTCTTGTAGATAGGGTGGCATTTCTTCAAGGCGGGCGAGCACAGCCAGGGTGCAGTGTGTGTGGAATGGTTCGCGCGCCAGTAGATAGGCCAGCGTGGCGAGTGTGGCTTCATCAGCCCATTGGGCGTCATCGAGAACGAAAAGCAAGGGGGTTTGCTGGCTGAGTATCAGGAATGCTTGGCGGATGGCCTCCATGAGCATGCTGCGCGCCTGCTCTGGGTCGGTGGGCAGCAACGGTTGGTGCAAATCGGGGCGATATTCAAGGATTTCGGGAAGCAGGAAGGAAAGATAGCCAGCCCAGGTGGCCGGGAGTGCCTGCCAGTCCGTCATGGTCATCGCGCGTTGTAATGTGTCGCGCAAGGGTTGCATGGGGATGGTGTGCTCCAGAGGGCGGCAGGTTGTCAGCAAGATTTGCGTATGGGCGCCCAGGCTTTGGGCGACTTTTTGGAGCAGGCGTGTTTTCCCTGAGCCCGATTCGCCCAGGACAATTGCGGCCTGGTGTTGCTGGAAGGTCTGGATGATATGCGCACGTTCGTCTTTTCGGCCGACGAACAGCGTTTTTACCGTGGTATGGAGTTCCCAATCGGGCAATTGCTTTGCCCCGGAGTCTTCAGTGAGCGTTTGGAGCGCCTGATAAATGGCCTCCACCTCCGCCCCGGGCGCAATGCCTAATTCTTCTTGATAGTGGGCGTTGATCCCCTGGTAGTACTCGCGCGCTTCGCTCACCTGCCCTAGCTCCGCCAGGTAGCGCATGACCCAGTAGTGCAGCTGATCGTTAAAAGGATCGTGTTTCAACGCCGTGCGGGTGTAGCCCAGAGCGTCTTCGAGCGCCCCACAGGCGTAGGCGTGCATGGCCAACCGTTCGAGGACGCGCTCTCTCAACTGGCAGAGGTTATCGTTGGTTTCCTGCAGCCAGCGGTCAAAGAGTGGAGCGCTGGGCAGCGACGAGGTGGCCAGGAACATGTCGCCTCGCCACAGCGCGATGGCTTCTTCGAGCGCGGCGGCGATAGAGGCTGGAAGGGGCTCGTTAGTATAGAGCTGCCAGAGCGTTTTCCCTGTTTGTTGAATCAGGCTTTCAAAGCGGTGTTGGTCTACGCGGACTCGGGCGGTGTCCAGTTGTAGCGTGCCCCCTGTGGAAATCAGCAACGTTGGATCGGGCAGTTCTTTTCTTAAGCGGCTGAGCGCCTCGCGCAGGCGTCTGCGACCAGACTCAGGCGATTGACCGTTGCCCTCCCAGAAAAGAGAGAGTAGTGTTTCTCGCCCAACCGGCGCGCTTTGCGAGGCAAGATAATACAAAATCGCTCGCGGCACGCGGCGATTAATGGTGACTAGCGTATCCCCCCAACGAACTTCTGGTGGCCCAAGCAGGAGTACGTCTAGGTATGTCATGGAGAATCGCGGAGAAGCGTTGGAGGTGGATGGCTCCATTGTTGGGAGCTTAGCAATAGCTTGCCAGGAGACGTATTTTACCAGAAACATAGCGCCCTGACAGCTTTTTAACAATTTGAGTTTAAGATATCAGGTGATGAGGAGGCTGCCTCTCAGCGGTAAAGAAAGCGGCCCCTTTTGAGAGCCGCAAAGACTTTGTGCGTTGAGCAAAAGGTGAGATTATATCTTTGCTGAAGCGTGGTCGTGCCGCTTGATGTGTTCAGGAAAGGGGGTTAAGCCTGGCGGGTAGTTTCCCAGGCGGTCTTTAATATCTCTCCGGCGGAGTGTAGCGTGCTTTCGGTGATATCTCCCAGCATCTGAGCCAGTTCGCGCAGGCGCTCTTCGCCCTGGATTTCAACAGCCTGGGTGATGGTGCGTCCACCGTCAACAAACTTTTGTACCCGGAAGTGTTGGTTGCCAAAGGCGGCCAGTTGCGGCAGGTGTGTGATACACAGTACCTGGTGGCTGGCAGTCAGCAACCACAATTTGTGCCCCACGATGAACCCGACGCGGCCACCGATGCCCTGGTCAATCTCGTCGAATACCAGGGTGGGGATGTGATCGACGCGCGCCAGTACGTTCTTCATCGCCAGCATCAATCGCGAAGTTTCACCACCAGATGCGACTTTGACCAGGGGTTTGAAGCCTTCACCGGGGTTGGTTTCAATGAGGAACTCGACGCGTTCGTGACCGTTGGGCGAGAAGGCTACGCGCTCGCCATCGGGCAGAGGGATGCCGTCAGGATCGGGTTGTTGGTGGAAGGCCACTTTGAAGCGCGCTCCCGACATGCGCAGGTCGGCAAGTTCGGTTTCCATGGCGGCCTGGAGCATCTCAGCCGCCTGGTGTCGCTTCCTGGAGAGGGCGGCCGCGAGCTGCCCAAGCCGGTTGAGCAGCTCGGTCTCTTGTTTTTCGAGCGTTTCAATCCGCTCGCCGGCATGTGTGATGGCGTCGAGATCCGCCTGCGCCTTTTCTCCGTAGGCCAGGATGGATTCAATATCAGGGCCGTATTTCCGTTTAAGTTGGCTAATCAATTCAAGGCGCTCTTCAACCTGGTTGAGCCGTTGTGGGTTGAACTCGATCGCTTCCGTGTACAGGCGTAGAGATCGGCTGAGGTCGCCAAGTTCTTCTAACATCGCCGCGGCCTGTTCGTGCAAAGGCTCTTGCGATGTGTCCACCGTGGCGAGATGACTTAACCCTTCAACCACCTCGCCGAAGCGGTCGCTGATGGAGGGCTCCTCGGGAGTGCTCTCGTCCAGCGCCAGGAGCGCCTTTTGTCCCAGGGTAGCCAGTTTCTCAGCGTTGGCCAGGCGATTGCGTTCCTCGGTGAGTTCCTTCTCCTCGCCAGGCTTGAGCGCGGCAGCGTTGATCTCGTTGATCTGATACGTGAGTAGATCAGCGCGCTGGGCGGCGTCGCGTTCACTGCGGCGCAGCCGGGCTAATTCCTGTCGTGTTTTCTGGAGCTGGTGAAATGTGGCCTGGTAAGCTGCCAGTTCCTCTTTTAAATTAGTGTAGCGGTCGAGCATGTGGATATGCTCGCGTTCACGCAGCAAGGAGAGATGTTCCGATTGACCGTGGATATCCACCAGGTATTCGCCCAGTTGGCGTAGTATGCTGACGTTGGAGAGGCGGCCATTGATGCGAGCGACGTTGCGGCTATCACGGCGCAGTTCGCGCCCCAGGGTGAGGTAATCGGAATCGTCGAGCAAGGCCTCGCTTTCGAGGATGGCGTGGATTTCCTTCCGGGAGATCTGGGGGATTTGGAATGTTGCCTCGATCAGGGCGATGTCCGCTCCGCTGCGGATGAACGTCGAATCGGCGCGGCTGCCCAGCAACGTGTTTAAAGCATCCATGATGATGGATTTGCCTGCGCCGGTTTCGCCGGTAAAGGTGATCAACCCGGGTTTGAAGCGCAGGCGCAATTGATCGATGATGGCGAAGTTTTCGATGTACAGTTCGGTCAGCATAATTTGTCGCTCAATCTGCGGCGGGCGTCGGCGGGTTCATTGGCGCAGGAACAGCCCGGCGACGCGTGAGTATACGGTTGTGGTAACCATCACCAGGTAAATACCCTGCCAGATGATGTTAAAGAGGAAGTTCATGGCAAAAGCCTGTCCGGCGATGAAAGTGAAGAAGGCGCCAATATCTGCCAGAATGGCTGGCGCAGCGCCCAGCGCTGCACCGGCGGCGATGGTCAGGAAAAGCGCCTTAGCGCGCCGCCGCCCGGTGACGAAGCGCACCGCCTCGGCGATCGCTACCCCGGCCATCGGGCTGAGGATCAGGACGAAGAAACCCAACCGGGGCAGGATCAGGCTTCCCAGCCAGGAGAGAAATCCGGCCAGCGCAAACCCGCTGAGGTAATCGTACCAGCGAGCTGTCTCAAAAATCCGCTGGTGCCCGCGGACGCAATCTTTGCAGCGATAGCCGGTTGGCGTGTGGACGGCGCACTTACTGCAAATGTATTTCTCGCAGCGATTGCAGCGCAGCGCCGTGGGGCGATTGGGGTGATTCTCGCAGGTGGTGGTGAGGGTTTCGTTCATGTCAGTTTTTTGATTGCGGGGTTGTTGTACATGTGCGGTGTGAGGTTGCGGTAAAAGTATCCCGGGTCTTGCAGGCGCACGAATTCTACGCTGTAGTCGCTGGCGCGCGCGGTGACGCGATCGCCATCTTGCAGGTGAATGGGCATTTGTCCGTCGCTGCTGATCACTGCCTGATGATCGGTGTGCACCGTGACGGAGACCGAAGAGCCTTCGGCGAGCACGATGGCGCGGTCAATCGAAAGGTGCGGAGCGACGGGGACCAGCAGGATGTTGCGCAGCTCTGGAGGCAGGATCGGGCCGCCGGCGGCCAGGGCGTAGGCCGTGGAACCGGTGGATGTGGCGGCGATCAGCCCATCGGCAACATAAGTGGTCAGAAAACGGTCGTCCACCCGGGTTTCCAGGTGCACCGGGCGGACGATCTCCCCCCGGCTGATGACGATCTCATTGAGCACGTGCCAGCTTCCCAGGCAGGTGTCCCCGCGCCAGTGTTCGGCGCAGAGCAGCATGCGTTTTTCCAGCCAGTAGTCGCCTTTCAGGATGTGTTGCAGGGTGGTAGGCCATTCGTCCAGGCTGAGTTCCATGAGAAAGCCAAATTTTCCCATGTTGATCCCTAAAATGGGGATGTGGTGCGGGGCGCAAAACCGGCCGGCGCGCAGCATGGTGCCATCCCCGCCCAACGCGATGAGCAGGTCGACCTGCTCAGCTTCCAGGCGCGCCCGCAGCGGGCCGGCGTCGAGGAAGTCAAACGTCGCTCGAAGGCCGTTTTCCTCAAGAAAGGCGGCGATGCGCCCGGCTTGCTCGTAGGCCTGAGGAATCTGCGGGTGGGCTGCCACGGCGATGTGGCGGAAGTGTTTTATGGGATGCATGTTGCCCCAATTATAGCCGATGGTGGGGGATGACGCTCACAGCCGTTGATCGCACATTGTGCGATAACCGCAACCCCGGCAGCGCCGTGCCGAATCATGAGAGCGGTTGATCTTGCGCCGGTGGCCTTTGGCGCGCATTTCCTTAATTAGGGTGATGAGTTCATTTTCAAGCCGCGAGGTGTATTCGATGCGATAGGTGCGATTGGGGTAGTGCAGCACGCCGTGACTGGGGCGTATGCCGTAGGCTCGCTGTACCAGGTAGCAGTAAGCCGCCAACTGGTAGATATGGGAATCGTAGGGGGCCTCGCCTACACGCGTGGACTTGACCTCTACAGGGATGACCATTTCTCCCTGACGGATCAGATAGTCGGGGCGGCCAGTGAGTTCCAGGTGGGGGTCGTACAATGGTTCCTCCACCGCTCCCCAGCGGCTGGTATCGCTGTAGATCACTTCTCCACCGGGCAGTCCGGCTGCTTTACGCTGCCGATTGGATTGCCACAGGAGCAGCAAGCCGATCAGGAAGAGGAGGACGATGAGGGTGTTCATCAACGCCTCAGATGAGTTGCAGGGTGAACTGGATGGCCAGCAGCACCAGGGCAGCCAGCAGCGCCAGGTAAGCCAGGGCGCGTAGCAGGCCGCTGGCCAGTACGGTGCGTCCATGCTGATGATGGAGATCTCTGCCGCCGGCCAGTTCGCGCAGGTTCTCTGTCTCGATGCCTTGCTGCTGATACCACCAGGCGCGTTGACAGAACAGGTAAGTGCTGATCTCCGAGGCGCGAATACTACGCATGCCGGTCTGTGGGTTGTTCATCCCCGGCGAGGCGGGCGATTTGATTTTCGAAGACCTGGAGGCGTTGCTCCAGACGTTGCTGGCGCAGGCTCATCGTCAGATCGCCGCGGGTGCGCTCCATCAGGCTGCGCAGCACGTCGGTCAGACGGCGGAGACCGCCGGTGATGGCGTCGGGGTAATCCATGGTCACCAGGACGGCGTAAATCTCGTCCATGCAGTCGAGCAGGCGGTCGGCTTCGGCGGCGTTGTTGTGGCGCAGCACGTCCAGGCAGCGACGGCGCAGTTCGCCAGCGGCTTCGGCCAGCCCTTTGATGTAGGCCACGGGGTCAACGCCCAGGTCTTCCGGCGCGGGTAGCGGCTGGTTGTTAATCAGCGCCAGGGTGAGGTGCGCTTCGGCGTATTCCTTCAAGGCGTCCTGGGTGTACCCGGCGTGATACAGGTCAGGGTGTGCCTGGGCGTGTTGGCGCAGTTCGAGCGCCAGCGCCTTTGCCTCGGTGAGATGCTGTTGGGCCAGGTCGATTTCCTCGCGGTGCACGGCGCGGATGGCGTGAGCGCAGTGACGCGTCAGGTAGCGCGCTTGTTTGAGCATTTGATCGCGCACCTGGGTGCGGGTCTCAAACGCCTGGTGGATCGTCTCGATGATGGCATCGAATTCTGGAGTGCTCATTTCTTGGGCGGGCGGAACAGATTTTCGGCCAGCGAGGTGCCGCCGGGAATGGTGATGGGGCCAAACTTGGCCTCGTATTTGGCGATGTTATCTCCCAGGGCGTTGTAGAACAACTTGGCGCTGAGCGGGCTCATCATCACGCGACTTTGCACCTCTGCGGGCGGGCCACCGGGCAGGATGAGGGCGAAATCGGTGATGATCTCTGATGGCGAATGGGTGATGCGCGCCAGGTTGACATAGACTGGTTTCAAGTGTTCGGGAATTTTCAACGTCAGCGGTCGCTGTTCGGGTTGTTGCGGCTTTTCTGCCATGATGATCGCTCCAGGATTGGCTGGGGGGACGGGGTTATCCCGTCCCCCGGTTTGGCGGTTTGATCGGATTTAGAAGGGGATTTCGTCCTCGGATTCCGCGGCTGGGGCGTCGCCGGAGAAGGCGGCATCTTCGGAGCGCGAGGAGAGGAATTTGACTTCCATAGCCGTGATCTCGAAGGATGCCCGCGGCTGCCCATCGTTGCCCGTCCAGATGCGCGGGCCGCCGGTCGCCGGGTCAGGGTTGAGGCGTCCTTCCACCAGCACTTTGCGACCTTTGCGCAGGTACTGGTTGCACACCTCGGCCAGCTTGCCCCAGGCGCTGACGCGGAACCAGGCGGTCTCGTCAACTTGCGTGCCGTCTCCGGCGGTGTAGCGGCGATTGGTCGCCACGCTGAAATTGGTAACTGCCTGCCCGGAGGGGGTGTAGCGCATCTGGGGGTCGTTGCCCAGGTTGCCTGCAATGATAACTTTTTGGTACATAGTCTTTCTCCTTTCAGTTTGCGGTGAGTGGCCTGTGGTTCTGTTTGCTGGCGAACACCGTCAGCCGCAGTGCCTGTTGAACTCACCCGTAGATTAGAACAATTGTACTCGAATTTTTTCGCCCCTACCTTAAACTTCTGCCCGCCAGGCACGCGCCTGCCGGAAGAAGGGCCGGAGCGGATGCAGCTCGCGGACGAGCAAGCCGAGGTTTGCCGTGCTGGTGCGGGGATACTGATAGACGCGACTGCCTGCCGGGATGCGGCGCGCTCGCCCCTCAAACTCGCGGCGGGAGATCAACCCGGTGAAATAGATTTCCATGCCGTAGACCCAGATATTGCGCCATTGCTGAGGTTCTACGATGTGAATCTCTTTCAGCTCGGGGCTGTGGATCCCCAGCGGGCCATCGAGGAGGGAATCGGGGTGGATGTAGTAGAGGGCAGCGAAGTCAGCTTCAGTGGTGACGCGTTTCCCCGGCGGGAGGGGAACCTTCACCTGTTGAAATTCCCCCTCTCCCGCCAGCCCGCCAAGTTCCACGGTGAGGGGGCGCTCTCCACCGTTTTTGAGAGCCAGCGTCCCCAGGGTGGCTGATCCTTCTTGGTGAACCCAGGCCGCGGGCAGAAGATGAATCAAGTGAACAGGCTGACCACGAGCGAGAGCTTTCTTCATTTGAGACGGGCTTTCGGCCGTCAGCGCGGCCAGGAAGGCGAAGATGTAAACATCCTCCGGCCGCAGCCTGGAGTGCTCAAACTGATCGCGCGGCACCAGGGCGTGGGCGCGGAGCAATTGTTCCGGCTGGCGGCGAATTGCACGGATGCGTTTTTTGTGGGTGAGCAGAAAGCTTTTGATATCGCAACGCCGCCCGCCGATGGCGATGTCGTAGCGGTCGGGTTGGGTGAACGGTGTGCCCCCCAGGATGTTGTAAGGGATCTCCTCTTGCTCCAGGTAGCGGCGCAGGGCGAGTTCAACGGCTATCCCGGCGATGATGCGTTGCAGCCGCCGAACCGGCTTGCTGTGCATGCGGTTGAAGGTGAAGTGCAGCGAGCGGCAGGCGTAAGCGATCCCATCGGCGATCAACTCCGGGGTGCAGGAGAGGTAGATGAAATCGGCGGCTTTCAACATGCGGTCTCACTCGTTGCGGAATTGCAGACAGTAGTGGTGGACGGTGTTGCTCACCCAGGCGTTGCCCATTCCGTAAGGGAACAGGCGGATGTTATCTTGGCACCAGATTTTCTCGTCTTTGAGGGCGTAAACCGTTCCCAGGCGTTTGCCCAAATCCCAGGCCAGGGGATAGAGTCGCCCTCCTTTTTTTACGTTTTTAACGATGATGGTGAGGT
>WFTY01000454.1 GCA_015485245.1 Anaerolineales bacterium
GGGTTGCCGGCGCTTTTCAAGACCTGGTCGCCCGCGTGCAGCCAGATTTGCTCCATGCCATGCGTATCCCGTATGAGGGGATGCTGGCTGCACTGGCGCTCTCACCGCCCTCCGCCGCCGCTCCTCCGCTGTTGATTTCGGTTTGGGGGAATGATTTTACGTTGCACGCCAGCACCACCCGGTTGATGGTGCGCCTCACCCGCCAGGCCATGCAGCGTGCCGACGCTTTGCATACCGATTGCTGCCGCGATTATTACCTCGCCCGTCAGTGGGGATTCGACCCGGCCAGGCCATCGGTTGTGCTCCCTGGGGGCGGGGGGATCCAGCCCGATCTGTTTTATCCGCCGCCAGAGGGAGAGCGTGACCCTTATCTGGTGGTCAACCCGCGCGGCATGCGCGCTTATGTGCGGAACGACACGTTCTTTCAGTCTATCCCGCAGGTGTTAGAACATTGCCCGCAGGCGCGCTTTCTTTGCCCGGCGATGAAGGGGCAGCCGCAGGCGGAGAAATGGGTGCAAAAACTGGGGATTGCTGAGGCGGTTGAGTTGTTGCCGCCTCAGCCGCGCGAGCGCATGGCGTTGCTCTTTCGACGTGCCCAGGTGGTGGTTTCCCCTACCATGCATGATGGTACGCCGAACACTTTGCTGGAGGCGATGGCCTGTGGTTGTTTCCCCGTGGCGGGCGATATCCCGTCTTTGTGGGAATGGATCACTCCCCCGGAGAACGGCTTGCTTGCTGATCCGGCGGACCCTGCTGCGCTGGCGGATGCCATTCTCACCGCGCTGACCGATCCAGAACTGCGACGGCGCGCCCGCGCGCAGAATGCTCGCCTCATCGCCGAGCGCGCGGAATACGGCACCGTCATGGCGCAGGCGCAGGCGTTCTATCAACAGTTGATTGGCGGGTAAAAAAGCTGATTATCGCCCTGCCAGGCGCTTCCTCCACACCGCCCAGCGGGAGGTGAAATGCACCAGCGGAGTGGAGAGAATCAGCGGCGGCGCGATAGCCCGCTGCAGCGCCGACTTCAGGGATGCGGCGTCCTCAAAGGGCGGCAGCAGCAGCGTCCCACGCCCGATTTCAAAGGCGGCGTGAGCGTCTGAGCCGCAGGTTCCGGGGATGTCGTGCGCCTGCGCGAAATCCGCCGCCTGCCAGTTGTACCAGGGGAAGAAGCAGCGGGCGTTGAACGTCTCGATGGCGTCCACAAACGGGAGAATTTTCAGCAGGTCGGCTTCTTGCCAATGGCCTTTGCGATGCCGGTCGAAGGGGTGCGAGACGCTGATGAAGGCGTTTTGGGCGCGCAGGCGGGCGATGGCCTCCTGAGGCGACAACCCTGGGGGAACTTCCTCAGTTACGAAAGCGGCCAGCAATTCTCCCTGCGTGGTCATAATTTCCTCGCCGACGATCACCCGTTGCGGGTCGAGTTCTTTGCAGCGCCGCGCGCCCTCGATGCAATTGTGGTCGGTGACGATCAGGCGGTCAATGCCGCGACGGCGTGCCGCGGCGATCAGTTTCTCGGGGGAGGTCAGGCTGTCGGGGGAGTAATTGGTATGGGTGTGGAAGTCGGTTCGCCAGTGCATGGGTGGATTTTACCCTACTGGCGGAAGGCTTGGGAAAGAGCTGGATGTAGTATAATGATTCCGCGAAACCGGGGTATGATGGGACGCCTCACCGAGGCGTTATCTGGCTGTTTGGCCGTGCGGATAATCATGGGGCGACTCCATGGGCACCAAAAAAGCGAAGAAGAAAGAAGGGCGCCGGCTGTCTGTGTTTGCCCTGGCGCTGGCCACGACGGTCTTTGCGCTGGCGTTGCTTTACGTGTTGTTGCCTGCCGCCGAAGAGCCGCAGGACTTGTTGGTGGTCGGGGAACGCGCTTATCTTGCTTTGGGGCGTCATGGGGTGCGCATACTGGATATTTCCGACCGGGGCGCGCCGCGGGAGCTTGGTCGTCTGGATACGCCGGGGTACGCCTATCAACTGGCATTGCGCACGGACGCGCAGGGACGACAGATTCTCTTCGTCGCCGATGGCTGGTGGGGGGTGCTGGCGCTGGACGTCACCGACCCTGCCCGAATCACCGTGCTTTGGCGTAGCCGTGGCGTGCTCCGGGCGCGCGGCCTTGCCCTGGCCGGTGACGATCTGTTTGTCAGTGATCCTGGGGGGAAACTGCATCGCTTTAAAGTCGATTCTCTCCCTGCTCCGCCCGAAGATGTGTTGCACTGGGTTTGGGATAAATCCATCGGGATTGCGCGCGGGCTGGGGCCGTTATGGGTGGACGGCAACCGTCTGTACGGTGTACGCGACCGGAATCAGTGGGTGTTTATTGATATTTCTAAACGCGATCTGCCTCAACAGGTCGCGGCGATCACCGCGCCTGGCGAAATCTTTGATCTGGCGGTGGCCGACGGCCGGGTCTACCTGGCGTTGGGGCCGCTGGGGGTGACCTGGGTTGTTCCAGCCAAGGGGGTGGAGGTTTTTGGCATCGAACCAGTGTCCCTGGGGGATGTCCGTAGCCTGGACGTTGAAAGCGGTTATCTCTATACTGGCGTTGTCGGGCGCGGGGTCGTTGTACACGACCTCGGCGATGGCGCTGTCTGGTCGCTGGTGACCAGCACGGAGATGCGGCAGACGCCGGTTCAGCTGGTGTACGATCGCGGCCGCATTGTCCTGGCGGATGGAGGGCGAACGGTCTCCATCCTGGGGGTCACCGCCTCGCTGAAACAGACGGATTTGCAGCGAGAGTTAGGAGGGTTCGTCGCCGACGTGGCCGTTCATCCGGGGGGTTATCTTTATCTGGCCGGTTGTGAACTGGGCGTGCAAATACTCACGCATCAGGGGGAGCGCCGGGGAAGTGTGCGCGACCTGGGGGGATGTGTTCAGGGGGTCGAGGTGACGCAAACTCACCTTTTCGCCGCTGTTCGCGATCGCGGTGTGAGGGTCTACAGCCTGATCGATAACTTGCAGGAACCACAGTTGGTTGGCGAGATCGGCACGGGTGGTGCAGCGCGTGACCTGTTGGTTCAAGGCCCGTATGTTTATGTCGCCGACGGAGCGGCGGGTTTGAAGGTGGTGGACTGGGCGTTGTCGCAGGATCAGGTGATTGCTGCGCTCTCGTTTGGCGAGGGGGCGGATTTGCAGCGGATTGCCATCCTGGATGATCGGCTTTATCTGGCCGGTTGTGAACTGGGCGTGCAAATACTCACGCATCAGGGGGAGCGCCGGGGAAGTGTGCGCGACCTGGGGGGATGTGTTCAGGGGGTCGAGGTGACGCAA
>WFTY01000455.1 GCA_015485245.1 Anaerolineales bacterium
ATCACGATGTGATCGAGCACCGCGATATCGAGCAACCTGCCCGCCTCGATGATCGCTCGCGTCACAGCCACGTCGTCCGGGCTAGGCGTCGGATCGCCGCTGGGGTGATTATGCGCCAGGATCACCGCCGAGGCGTTACGGCGCACCGCGGCGCGAAAGACTTCTCCCACCCGTACCTGCGAAGCGTTCACCGACCCGCGGTATAAATCGACGATTTCCAAAACCCGGTTGCGCGTATCCAGCAATAAGACCCGCAAATGTTCCTGCTCCAGCGCGCTCATTTCATATTCCAGCAAAGCGGCCACGTCCGCCGGCGCATGAATTGCGGGGCGTTCTTCCGGCGCTTCGAGCGCCAGACGGCGTCCCAGCTCAATCGCTGCCTTGATCTGCGCCGCCTTCGCCGGGCCAACCCCTCGTTGCTGGCAGATCTCCTCATATGCGGCCCGATGCAATCCGCGCAGGCCGCCGAAGGTTTGCAGCAGGCGCAAGCCGACCCGAACGGCGTTTTCTCCTGCCACCCCCACGCGCAGCAAAATAGCAATCAACTCGGCGTTCGAGAGCGCCTGCGGCCCCAGTTGCGCCAGGCGCTCGCGCGGACGCTCGCTCACGGCCAAATCGGTAATCCGATACCCTGTCAGGACGTTCATAAACCATTCCCCGTTTTTGCATTCCCTCCCCAGGATCGCGTTACGCGTGCTTCTCCTGGACAGCAAACGCTACCACTGGTATCTGCTCGGCAATGCGACGGACGCCCTCCGACGCGTCATCGTAGGAGACGCCCATATAGCGGCTCAGTACCCGCAGAGCGACAGGATGCTTTTGCGCGTATTGCTGCAAAATGGCCTCCCCCTCGTCTACGGAGAGGCGTTTGGCGAGCGCACGCATCTTACGCCGTCCTACCTGGATGGTCACCTGCGGGGTCTTTATGATGTTGCGGAACCAGTGCGATTCCTCGCCAAACCCCGAGGCGGCGTAGTAGATGTTGGCCTCCGCATCGTGATGGATAACCTCGATGACAGCCTGACGTGGAAGCCCGCTTTTCCTGCCGATATGCGTCAGCAACAGGAAACGCGCGCCAAACAGAAACCCCAACCCGAGGCGATAAATGTAAATCGGCAAACGCCAGGGGATGGCCTTCAGCCCTCGCGGGGGCGCCTTCTGTTTGCGTTGTTCATCACTCATCTCACCACCTCCAGATCAGCTAGCCCCATCTTACCTGTGTGCTCGCGCGCCAGCCTGGCAACACCACGTTTATGGCTGACGCCCCGCGGCGGCCCCCAGATCATTTCAATGCAATGGCGCCCTCCGGGCATTGCAACACACACGCCCCGCAGGCGATGCACTTCTCGCCGTCGTGGAAGATCACCGTACGGTTGGCGCGATCGGGCGTCCAGCATCCAATAGGGCACACCTCATAGCATTGATAAACGCCAGTGCACTTTTGCGGGTCGAATTGAATTTCAAGCCCGCGCAGGGTTTTGGCAATTTCCCAATGCTCAAGGAGAGAGGCCATCAAGGACGGTTCTGGGTTCACGGTCATCTTCGCAAGATCGCAGTTTTCCTCAACGCCGGGGCGCAATCCATGCTCGCTTTCCGTGGTCACCAAGGCCGCACGCTGGAAAGCGCCCAATAGAGCAATCCCAAGACGACAAAGACCACCGCCTCCGGCAGCCAATTCGCCTGCTCGCCGCGCATCAGCGGCGACATCCCCTGCAACTCGCCGCCGGTGAATACCGAAAGGCCAATCAGGCCAATAGACCAATTGACAAGCTGGCTGACAGGTAATTGGACAACCAGATAAGAGTACAGAAACAAGCCTCCCAGGGCGATCAAGCTCAAAGGGATGGACTTCCACAACCCATCCTTCCCCGGCAGCCAGGGGTGGACGACGGCATAAAAGTAACTCAACCCTGCCAGCGCCGCGGTGACCGGCCAAAACAACGGCCGCCACCAGATGAACAACGGCAACAAAATCAACAGCGCATAAAAACCCAACGTGACCGTGACCATCTCCAGACGATCCCAGAGCGGGAAGCGCACCCAGCGCATGGCCGCCGTCTTTTTACGGCGGGCGCGCAGATAGGCAGGGATATCCTTCGCC
>WFTY01000456.1 GCA_015485245.1 Anaerolineales bacterium
CACGCCGCTCACTGTCAGGGCGTAGGTCTCGACGGAGAGAGGGGTTTCATCAATAATCAGCGTGATTTGTTTGTGCAACGCGGGCAGGGCCAGCAGCGGCAGAGCGGCCAGCAACAAGCCAATTGCCAGCCAGCGGACGCGTGAGGGAACGTTCATGCCGCCATTCTATCAGATTCGCTCCCGCCGCGCCCATCTCTACATTTTGGCAATTCATTGGTATAATCGCCAGGCGTCCGGAACGGTGTTCACGCGCGCCAAATTCCTCACATGGACAAGGAGCCAAACATTGGCATTAAATCCCCTCAACTGGCTGCTCGGCTTTTTCTCACTCGACATTGCAATTGACCTGGGTACCGCGAACACCATGGTTCATGTCAGGGGGAAAGGGATCGTCATCAGTGAGCCTTCCTGGGTAGCAATTGATAAACGCACACGCGAGCCCCTGGCTATTGGTGCGGAGGCCAAGGAGATGGTCGGGCGCACGCCGGCAAACGTATTGACCGTCCGGCCGGTGCGCGATGGTGTGATTTCGGAGTTTGAGATCACGCAGGCCATGCTGGAATACTTTATCGGGAAGGTGCATCAACAGAGCATCGTCCCTGTTCCCCGTCCGCGGGTGATTATCGGCATCCCGGCTGGGGTGACGAAAGTGGAGAAGCGCGCGGTGTATGATGCGGCCATGGCCGCCGGTGCGCGCGAAGTCTTTTTGTTGGAAGAACCGATCGCCGCTGCGTTGGGGGCCGGGTTGCCGATCAATGAAGTGCGCGGCAGCATGGTGGTGGATATCGGCGGCGGGACGACCGATGTAGCCATCCTTTCGATGAAAGGCGTGGTCGCCTCACGCTCGCTGCGCGTCGCCGGCGATGAGATGGATGAAGATATCATCCAGTATATTCGCAATAAATACAACCTGCTCATCGGTCAGCGTATGGCGGAGCACGCCAAGATGACTGTGGGTTCAGCTTACCATCTGCCCAAAGAGAAGACTATTCGCCTGCGCGGGCGGAACCTGCTTTCCGGGTTGCCGGAAGCCATCGAGGTTTCCTCCGTGGAATTGCGAGAGGCGATCTCTGGCTCGGTGCAGATCATCATTGAGACGATCAAGGATGCTCTGGACGAGGCTCCACCGGAGATTATGGCCGATCTGATGGATATGGGTATCTGCATGGCGGGAGGGGGCAGCCTGCTGCAGGGCCTGGATGAGCGTCTGAGCCACGAATTGAACATCCGTGCCTGGGTGGCCGAAGATCCGATGAGCTGTGTCGCCCGCGGGGCAGGCATCGCCCTGGAAGACCTGGCGCTTTGGAGTGATCTGTTCACCGGAGTCGGGCGCGATGGCAGAGGCTGACCCGGCGTTACCCGGTAAACCATGAATCGAAAATCTTCGCTGCCGTGGCAAAGCCTTACATTGTCATTGGTGGCTATCGGCCTGATCGTTTTGGCGTTGGGGGGGTATCTCACGCCGCTGGCGCGCATCGCGCTTTCCCCATTGGTTGCTGCGCAAACCTGGTTCTCGGATCGTTACCAGGCGGTGCAGTTGTATCTGACCGCGCCGCGCGACGTGGCCGAGTTGATGCAGCGCAACGCCGAACTGGAGGCCGAGGTTTCCCATTTGCAGGCGCAGATTATTGAGTTGCAGCAACAGTTGGGCGAATATCGCATCCTGGCGGCGCTGCTGGATTTCGCCCGCGCGTACCCCGATTATTCCTATGTCGGGGCCAGCGTGATCGGGCGCGACCCCAGCCCCTTTGTCAAATACATCCATATCAATCGCGGCTCCGACGCCGGTTTGCGGCGCGGCATGCCGGTGGTCACCCAGCAGGGGCTGGTGGGGCGCGTTTCCCAGGTGACGGCGACCGCCGCGCTGGTGCAGTTAATCACTGATCCCTCGGTGTCGATTAACGTCCGCCTGCAACCTTCCGATGCTGATGCGGTGCTTTCGGGGTCGATCACCGGCGATATTGGCCTGACCATGATTCCCCAGGATGCGCCGGTGCAGCCGGGCGACCTGGTGCTGACCTCCGGCCTGGGGGGCAACTATCCGCCGAACATCCTCATCGGACAGGTGACTGGCGTGCGCAGTCAGGCGTTTGACCTCTTTCAGAGCGCCTCGGTGCAACCGGTGGTGGATTTCAACCGCCTGACGATTGTGCTGGTCATCACCAACTTTCAACC
>WFTY01000457.1 GCA_015485245.1 Anaerolineales bacterium
ATGCTGGGGCAGCCGGTGGTGACCGCGTTGATCGCCTGGCCGTTCTTTGGTGAAACGCTGAATGGGTGGCAATTCGTCGGCGGCGCAGCGGTGCTGGCCGGTGTGTATTGGGTGCATCGTCAACGTGGCGCGTCCGCCTCTGCGGTCTTCAAGGAGAGCTTATGACGTCTGAAAAACAAGTCACCTGGCAGGGTTTGCTCAACCTGTTCGTGGTTTATCTGGTTTGGGGGAGCACGTACCTCGCCATTCGCGTGGCCGTGCGCCCCAACGCTGGATTCCCCCCTTTCGCTTTGGGGGCGATGCGGGTGTTGATTGCCGGCGCAGCCATGCTGCTTTGGGCGCGCTGGTCGGGCGGTCGCATTCGACTGGCGCGGCGCGAGGTCGTCCTGTTGGCGGCATCCGGGTTGTTGCTCTGGCTGGGAGGGAACGGCATGGTCAACTGGGCCGAGCAACGCGCCGATTCCAGCCTGGCGGCGTTGATGATCGGGGCCACGCCGATTTGGGTGGCGATCACTGAAGCGATCCTGGATCGTAAACCCCCCTCATGGCGCCTGGTGGCCGCGCTGGTGGTGGGGTTCGCCGGCATTGTGGTGTTGAGCTGGCCGGTGCTGCGCTCCGGCGTGCGGGCGGATTTTTTCGCCGTGCTGGCCTTGCTCTTCGCTGGCTTGAGCTGGGGGTGGGGCAGTATCTTGCAGAGCCGTCGCCTGGCGGAGGTGCAGCCGCTGGTCAGCGCCGGGGTGCAGCACCTCGCCGGCGGCGCGGGGTTTGTGCTGGTTTCTTTGTTGAGCGGTGAGGCCTTGCCTGCGCCCACCCCCGCGGCCTGGGTGGCCTGGGGGTATCTGGTGGTCTTCGGTTCGTTGCTGGCCTTTACGGCGTATGTGCGCGCTTTGCAAATCCTGCCCACGCCGGTAGTGATGACGTATTCTTACGTCAATCCGGTGATCGCTGTATTCCTGGGATGGTTGATCCTTTCCGAGCCGATCACCGCCTGGACGCTCAGCGGCGCGGGGCTGGTGTTGTTGGGTGTGGCTGGGGTCTTCCACGAGCGCCGCCAGACTCATCGAGTATAATTTTTCTTGACGACCGACCAACTGACCAACCGACCGGAGCTGCCATGCGCGCTGTAGATATCATCATCAAAAAACGTGATGGGGGCGAGTTGACGAAAGAAGAAATCGACTTTTTTATTCAGGGTTACACCCGCGGCGATATCCCAGATTATCAGGCCGCGGCCTGGGCGATGGCCGTGCTGCTCAAAGGGATGACCCCGCAAGAGACCACCGATCTGACCCTGGCGATGATCGCCTCTGGTGATCGGCTTGACCTTTCGCAGGTTGTGCCCATTGCTGTGGACAAGCACTCCACGGGTGGCGTGGGCGACAAAACCACCCTGGTGGTGGAGCCGCTGGTCTCTGCCTGTGGCCTGCCGGTGGGTAAGATGTCCGGGCGCGGCCTGGGCTTCACCGGCGGCACGCTCGATAAGATGGAATCCATCCCCGGTTTCAACTGTCATCTGAGCGAGGAGCAGTTCATGCGCCAGCTCAAAGAGGTCGGCGTGGTGCTTGCCGGGCAGACGGCAGAACTGGCCCCCGCGGACGGCAAGCTTTACGCGTTGCGCGATGTCACCGGCACGGTGGAATCAATCCCCCTGATTGCCTCCTCGATCATGAGTAAAAAACTGGCCGCCGGCGCGCAGGCGATTGTGCTGGATGTCAAAACCGGGCTGGGCGCGTTTATGCGCGATCTGGAGGGCGCCCGCTCTCTGGCGCACCTGATGGTGGATATCGCCCGCTTGGCCGGGCGCAAGGCCGTGGCACTGCTTTCGGATATGAACCAGCCGTTGGGCTTTGCCGTGGGCAACGCGCTGGAGGTCAAAGAGGCGATTGCAACGCTGCATGGCGGTGGCCCGGCGGATTTTCGTGAACATTGCCTGAAGGTGGCCGAGCAATTGTTGATCCTCGGCGGCGTGGCGGCGGATGAAGCCGCGGCGCGGCCCTTGCTGGCGTCTGCTCTGGCGGATGGCCGCGCCTGGGAACGCTTCCGCGACCTGGTGCGCGCTCAGGGGGGCGACCTGGCTTATGTGGACGACCCGGCCCGCCTGCCGCGCGCCGCGCTCATCGAGACCGTTCCCGCGCCGCGCAGCGGGTACCTGGCGGGGATTCACGCTCGTGTGGTGGGCGAGACGGCGGTGATCCTCGGTGCGGGCCGCGAGAAGAAAGGTGCCCCGATCGATCACGCTGTTGGGATCGAGATCCATCACAAAGTCGGCGAGTTTGTCGAACAGGGCAGCCCGTTGTTTACCATCCATGCCAACGACCCCGACCGCTTGGTGGAAGCGGGAAAGCGTTTGCTGGAGGCGCACACCTGGAGCGACGAAGCGGTGGAGCCGTTGCCGTTGTTCTATGGCGTAGTTCGTTAAAAGATGTCGTGAGGAGGTAAAGGATGAGTGTGCAAGAAGGTACGTTTGAGGGCGTGGGTGGACTGAAATTGTATGAGCGCACCTGGCTGCCGGAAGGCGAGCCGCGCGCTGTGCTGGCCGTCGCTCACGGGGTGGGGGAGCACATCGGCCGCTATGAAAACCTGGCCGCAGGTTTGTTGCAGGCGGGCTTTGTGGTGGCGGGGTACGATCACCGCGGCCACGGCCGTTCCCAGGGTCAGCGCGGGCACATCATGGGGTGGGAGGATTACCGCGATGATTTGACGCACTTTCTTGAGCGGGTGGCCGAGCGTTTCCCCCAAACGCCGCGCTTTCTCTTCGGTCACAGCATGGGGTCGTTGATCGTGCTGGATTATTTGCAGGAAAGCGGCGGGGAAGGGTTGCGTGGTGCCATCCTTTCGGGGACGGCCCTCGAACCGTTGGATGCTGCGCCGCCGTTGTTGGTGTTCGTCGCCAGGCTGCTTTCCCGCCTGGCGCCGCGTTTTTCTCTGAAGGTGGATCTCCCTGGGGATAGCCTGGCGCGCGACCCCCAGGTGGCGCAGGCTTACATGGAAGATCCGCTGGTGTTTTGGGAGCGCTCGACCCGCTGGGGCGCGGAAACTTTGCGGATCATCGACAAAATTAAGGCTCATCCCGATCAAATCACCTTGCCCGTGTTGTTTGTTCACGGCGAGGCCGATCCGCTGCTTTCCGCCCAGGGCGCTTCGGCGTTTGCCGCGCGGGTGGCCTCCACGGATAAGACGGTGAACATCTATCCTGAAAGCCGCCATGAACCGCACAATGATCTGGATCACGAACGGGTGATTGCCGACATCGCAGAGTGGATGGCAGCGCGCTTATAAATCTTGATTCCAGGGGGAAAGGGTGGGAAACTGACAATGCAAATTCGCGCCGAAGGCGAGCAATACGCGCCAATGTGCCTCGATCGCCTCGGCGCTCATTGTGGTGCGCAAGTGGGGGTAGAGATCGTCGATCACCGTGGTGATGGAGACCGGCGGCGAGCCGTC
>WFTY01000458.1 GCA_015485245.1 Anaerolineales bacterium
GTGCTAAAGCTTTGACGTCGAAGGGTAGGGGCGAACGAAGCAAAAAGAGCGTGCACAACTGCACGCTCTTTTGTGTTCGCCGTTTTGCGCCTCAATGCGCTGGTGACGTTGCCGGTAGAGGCTCTTCGCTTTGTCGTCGCTGAAGCAACAGGCCGATCAACCCGACGATCGAGAGCAGACCGCGCAGCCCAATGATCAACATCACGGCGCTGCCGGCCACGCCGCCAGCCACCAGCCAGCCGCGGGGGATGTTGGCCTTGCCAGCGATGTCCAGCTGGAGGGTTGGGGAGGGGGCGGGCGCGCTCTTCAGCAAGCGGGCGCGTAAATCGCTGACGAATTCCGCGCGCGGGGAGACCGGTTGCATGGCTGCTGCCAGCCGGGCCTCAATTTTTTCCAGATCGAGGGTGTGTTGTTTGCGGTTAAAAAGTTTCATCTTATTCCTCCCTGCGTCTAGTCTACAGGGTATGCCGCGATCCCAACGGTCCCGGGACCGAGGTTGGCTGCTATGCCAATGGAGAGTTCGGTGGTAATCAGCAGGTTGCAGTTGAGCGCCTCGCGGACGGCCTGGGTAAGGCGTTTGCCTGCCTCGGGGTCGCGGGCATGCACCACAGCGACGTTTGCCCGGCGGCCTTCCAGGCGTTGCTTAATGAAGTCCACCAGATACGTCAACGAGCGGATGCGGGTGCGCACTTTGTCTTTCATTTCTAGGACGCCATCTTCCAGCAGTACGATTGGTTTAACGTTCAGCACAGAGGCCAGCGCGGCCTGCAACGTTTTCACCCGTCCGCTCATGCGGGCGTAATCCAGGGTGTCCAGCGTAAGTGCAAGTTGCGTGTTCGCTCGGATGTGCTTTAGCCTCTCCAGGATGGCTTCCACCGAGGCGCCCTGCCTTTCCATCAACCGCGCTTCTCGCAGCATAAATCCTTGCATCGTCGTCCCGGATGCCGAATCGAAGGGGATGACGTTGTATTCATCCGCCAGCTCGCGAGCCGCGAGTTCCGCAGAGGCAAAAGTACCAGATAGCTTACGGGTCACATGCACTGAGAGGATGGTGTCGCCTGGGTCAGCGATGCTGCGATACAGTTGGACGAACTGTTGCGGGGTGGGCTGGCTGGTTTTGGGAATGGTGCCGCTTTCATCCACCAGGCGGTAGAAACCCTCATTGTCAAGGTCTACGCCTTGAAGGAAGGTCTGCTCACCAAAGTGGATGTTGATTGGGATCAGGTGAATCTTGAATTCGTCCAACCATTCCCGGGGGCAGTCGCCTGCCGTATCCATCACCAGTCTTAACACAAGCGGTCCTTTCTCCGGATGGTCAGATCTCCAGCCTCATTCTTCTTCCTGGAACTCCTCGCGCAACGCCAGCAGCGTGCGGTGGTAAAGGCTTTTGATGGCACCTTCGGTGCGTCCCATGATCTGACCAATCTCGGCGTTGGTCATCTGCTCCACAAATTTTAAGATCAACAATTGCTGTCGTTCGACGGGAAGGCGTTGGATAATCGCCAGCAATTCGTCGCGAGCTTCGTTTTTCATCACGGCGGTTTCCGGCAGGTCGCCGTGGTAGGTGAGCGTGAAGTCGAACTGTTCCAGCGGAATGTCTTTGCGGCGGCTGTTGTCGCGATACCAGTTAGCGACCAGGTTGTGCGCAATACGGTAAAGCCAGGCGGCAAAGGGAAGGCCGCGGTTTTCGTACTTCTCAATGTGCCGGATAGCCCGGAAAAACACCCGCTCGGTCAGGTCTTCGGCGTCGAAGCGGTTGCCGGTGCGATAATAGACGTAATTGTAAATCCGCTCTACATAGCGGTCGTATAGCTCGCCGAATGCCTGCCGATCGCCGTTGCTGGCGCGCTCGACAACCTGATCGTCATTGAGTTCGGCGAAAGGGTTGCCGGCCCGTTTGCCATTGGAGCGGTCGGGTTTGCTTAACATAACCCTTCCTCGAGGGGAAAGTTGCTCATGAAATTGAAGTATATCATGGGGTAAAAAGTCAGCCAATGACCTGCGCGCGGGTGGGTTGGTGGTATAATCACTGTACCGGGGATGATAGGCTTCGACGGAAGAGGCTGGTCCCGGACTGCGAGCCGAGAGGCGCCGAACTCGAAAAATCAGCGCAAACCTTTAAGTGCCAACCGCACTGAATATGCTGCTCTTCCTCTCGCTGCCTAGTGTAGTGAGCGCCTGAGCGCAGATCGGCCCCTAGGGGCCGCGTCCGCTCGCTTCCGCTCTCTGGCCGGAGGCGGGATGGGCGACACAAAGCCAGAGTGCGGTGCACGACGCCGCTAAGTGTGCCTAAGTGGGGCTTTCGGGTCCCAGCGGCTGGTTGAGCGGGTCCCTGGGTCGCTTGTGGGCCGCTCAACGAGGAGAAACAAGCGACTACGCTCGTAGATGTCCGCGGGCTTAATCTTTCGGACGCGGGTTCGATTCCCGCCATCTCCACTGATTACCTGCCTTAGAACGCGGTCTTTGCGGTGAGAGAGGCTTGGTGAAGAGGCTGTGCGCAGCGCGCACAGCCTCTTTTTTAGCGCCGATTTGGCCGGTCGCTGGAAGCCACAACCGCGTTGCATTGGCGTATGCGGGGGGCTGTTCCGCACGGCAAAATCCGCCGGCGCTTTCAAGAAATTCAGATATAATCAGTCTGTATTGCTGCACAGGCGAGTGCTTTCCCCGGTGAGGGGATAGTGTTTGTCTCTCTGTTTTTTTCAGGAGGTTCTACATGAATTCTGTTCTCGAAAAGCTGGGTGTCCAGCCGGTCAACCCCGGGGCCTGCATCGGCCCGGATGGCTGGCTGGATGATCCCAAAGGCAAGAAGATTGTTTCGTACAACCCTGGCACGGGCGAGGCGCTTGCCAGTGTTGTGCAGGTCACTCCGGCGACGTATGACAAAGTGGTCGCTGCCAGCCAGGAGGCGTTTAAGACTTGGCGCGCCGTCCCTGCGCCCAAGCGTGGTGCCTTGATCCGCGATCTGGGCGACGCGCTGCGCGAGCTGAAGGAACCTCTCGGCGACCTGGTGACGTTAGAGATGGGCAAGATCCGCGCCGAAGGCCACGGCGAGGTGCAGGAGATGATTGACATCTGCGATTTCGCCGTCGGTTTGTCGCGGCAACTCTACGGGTTGACGATGCACTCCGAGCGGCCGCAGCACCGTATGTATGAGCAGTGGCATCCCCTCGGCGTGGTAGGTGTGATCACCGCGTTCAACTTTCCGGTGGCGGTGTGGTCGTGGAACGCGGCCATCGCCGCGGTGTGCGGTGATATCACGCTGTGGAAGCCCTCCGAGCAGACGCCGCTGTGTTCTATTGCTGTGCAGCACATCGCCAATCGGGTGATGGCCGATCACGGTGTCAGCGGTATCTTCGCGCTGGTCAACGGTGTGGGGCGCGAGATCGGCGAGCGGATGATTAACGACCCGCGTATCCCATTGATCTCGTTCACTGGTTCGACCAAAGTGGGGCGACACGTTGCCGAGGCGGTCGCTCGCCGTTTTGGGCGCACCATTCTGGAATTGGGCGGCAATAACGCCATCATTGTTCACAAAGACGCCGACCTCGACCTGGCGACGCGGGCGATCCTCTTTGGGGCGGTGGGTACGGCCGGGCAGCGCTGCACGTCGACGCGACGCATCATTGCCCACAAAGACATCGCCGCGCGCCTGAGCGAGCGCTTGGTGGATGCCTACCGCCAAGTGCGCATAGGCAATCCGATCGAAGCGAATACGCTGATGGGGCCGCTGGTGGTCAACACCTCGGTGGAGATTATGTTCGACGCCATCGAGCAGGCCGTCGCCGACGGCGGCGAGGTGCTCTGCGGCGGCAGGGCGCGCTCCGACCTCGGCCCGAACTACGTTGAACCGACGATCATCAAGATGCCTGCTCAAACCGCTATCGTTAAAGAAGAAACGTTTGCACCGCTGCTCTACCTGCTGGAGTATGAAACGCTTGAGGAAGCTATCGCCCTGCATAACGATGTCCCACAGGGGCTTTCCAGCGCCATCTTCACCGACAGCCTGCGGGCGGCGGAATTCTTTCTCTCGGCGGAGGGCTCGGATTGTGGCATCGCCAACGTCAACATCGGCACTTCGGGCGCGGAGATCGGCGGGGCTTTCGGCGGCGAGAAGGAAACCGGCGGCGGGCGCGAGTCCGGTTCCGACGCCTGGAAGCAGTACATGCGCCGTCAAACTAACACGATTAACTACTCGCGCGATCTTCCCCTGGCGCAGGGGATCGAGTTCGGAGGATAGCGGCTGTTCTATAGCGTAGGGAGCGCGTCGCGTTGCCCCTCCTGAGTTTTAGAAAAGAAAAAGCGCAGGCCGCCGCTGGTGGGCCTGCGCTGCGCTTTTTTGAGAGGGAGTTTGGTTAGAGAGCCGCGTACGTCAGGGCGACGACCGCGCCAAAGATGATGTGACCGATCAGCCCACCCATGAAGCCCATGGCGCCACCGGACTTGGTCATGTAGATTCCGGGGGCTTCCACCGCGCCGGACTTGATCCCGGCGTGCATCATCGGCATGCCAGCCATCATCAGGCCGACAACCAGCCAGTGGATTGCTCCGAAGATCACGCCGCCCAACAGGCTGAGAGTGCCGATCCCGACTCCCCACAGGTAAACGTAGATGATGGCGAAGATCGCACCCATCAGCAGGTGGATGATCATGCCCAGGGCGCGGTTTTCTCCGCCGAACATACTCCCCAGCAGGCCGACGATGTCCATCTTCGGCATGCCCATTTTGGGAGCCATTACCATAATCATGGTGAAAACTACAGTCCCAACGAGACCGGCGATAACTGCACTAAGAATACTCATGTTGCTTCTCCTTTGGTTTGGATAAACGGTTGGTTCTAAGGGGCATAGAAAGGTTGGCTACGTAGGCATCACCTCTTTTCAAGTTAGCGTTGAACTTCGAAATTCGGACCAGAGGGTTGCATAAGGTTGACTTCGACTTCCTGACCGCCGAACCCGGCGATTAAGTCGTGGGCGCGCACGCGCACTTGTGTGACCTGCGGTGGGATAGAGATGTTGCCCTGACTGCGGGTGAAGGGTTGTTCCTCTACATGCGGGTGCAGCAACAATCGGGTGAACGGGTCGCCAGGGTTGGCTTTGAGCACTGTGCCATCGGGAGCGATCACATCCCATCCGTCGGCGTAATCTTCCCACCCGGTGTCGGGATGCGCTACGGTGACATAGAACGTCCAGCGCCCGTCGTCTTGCAGCACGGCGCGCACGAAGAGGACGTCGGCATTGGCTTGAGAGCGTGGCGGTTCTTCGCTGGAGGAGGGCGGGGATGACGTTGTCATGGCGTTGGACTCTTGGGTGGGAGCGTTTGTGAGAGGGGCGGGGGAATCGCTCCTCGCCACAGCGCAAGCGGAGAGGAAGAATACGCCCATCAGGGTCAGCAATTGTGTCTTCATTGTCTGTTTGGACGCTGCTGCTGCAAAAAACCTTACCAGTGTGGGAGGTGATTTCTTGATGCTGGGGGGCGTCGCAGGGGGCGATTGCGCTGTGGTATAACAGAGCTTGTGTTTACCAAGTGGCAAATTTTCTTCTTCGTTTTGATGAGCGGCGTGTTGAGTGGCTGTGCGATGACTTCTCCTCCGGCGATGGACACGCCCACGCTGGCGAGCGCCTCCCCGGTGGCGCTGTCTCACACCTCCACAACCCTTCCTCCGACTGCGACGTTCCCTCTCACGCCGACGCGCTCTCCGGCGCCTCCTACGTCGGCTCCGACGGCCACGCCTCTGCCGGAGGACTGTTATCGCGCCGAGCTGGTTGGAGACCCTAGCATTCCCGATGGGAGCGCTCTGCCGCCTGGTCAGGTGTTCCTTAAGTTGTGGCGAGTGCGCAACAGCGGCACCTGCGCCTGGCAGTGGGGGAAGATGCGCCTGGTGTTCGATGGCGGCGATCCACTCTCCGGCCCGGAAAGCGCGCGGGCGTATTTTTATCCTCCCGATCCGCAACTCTCGCTGGATGCGATTGGCGGCGCGTTGTGGGGGAACCTGCGCGAGACGGTCGTTCCTGGCGAGGTCGTGGATCTCCCTTTGATGCTGCGTATGCCGTTGTATGGCAGTATTTATCGTAGCTTCTGGCGTTTGGAAAGTGGGGATGGACAGGTGCTGGCGCGGCTTTGGGTGGTGGTGGCGGTGACGAGCGGTGAAGCGCCTTCGGCGGACTCCTGGTCGGGCGAGTGGTTGCATGTCAACACCTGGTTTCTCAATAATCTGGTTGACCCCGGGCGGTTGATTTTGCAACAAAGTGACGATCAGTTGTTGGGATATTTCTATCCGATTGGCGGCCCATCGGACGGCGATCTGGTGGTGGTGCAGGGATATGTCTTTGACGATAATCGGCAGGCCGCTGGGGTGTTCAGCCTGCTTTGGGATGAGCCGCTGGATTTTTCCTGGACGCTCAGTCCTAACCGCAACCAGTTTAACGGTGTGATTTCCTCGCGCACCATTAACTACAAGGGGAGCTGGTGTGGTGGGCGTAACGGATTGATCCCTCCGGCCTGCGCCCCCTGATCGCGCGAACAAGGCTGGTATAATCTCCCCGCGGCGACTCCGGCGTCGTCCGGCTGATCTGCGAAGGAGAGTGCGCATGGCTGTCCCCTATGGCCCTATTCTGGTTGTCGAAGACGTCCCCCATATTCTGGAATTGCTGGCGGTAACCCTGCGCTTCAAGGGGTACCCGGTGATCACGGCCGCGGATGGGGAAGAGGCGCTGGCGTGGGTTGCTAAAGAGCGCCCGGCTTTGGTGATCACCGATATCCTCATGCCGCGGATGGACGGCTTCTCGCTGCTGTATAACCTGCGGCAGGAGCCCACCACCCGTCAGATCCCGGTGATCTTTCTCTCGGCGACCTACGTCACCCCCCAGGATCGCGAATTCGCCCTGCGGTTGGGCGCAGCGCGCTTCATGGAAAAGCCGGTGGATACGGCGGAATTTTTGCTCACCGTGGCGGAGATCCTCACCCAGGGGCCGCCAAAATTGCCGCCGCCGTTGAGCGAGCGCGAGTTTTACCTGGGGTATCGCGAGCGTCTGGAACATAAACTCAGCCAGAAGGCGCAGCAGATCGCCCGCACCGAGCGTCTGTTGGAGACGCTGGACGAGGAGCAAAGGCCAGCTTTCGAGGCGTTGCTGGCCGAAGCTCGTCTGCATCAGACAGAAATTCAGGCCGAACTTGAGGAGCTGGATAAAATCCTGGCGCAGGAGTAACCGTTGTACAGGCTCTGTTAACTGCGGGAGGGAGTTTATTCGCTCAGGTGAGCGGCCAGCGCTTCGGGGGAGACGCGCGAGGTCATATCCAGGCTGAGGGGGGTGACGGCCACGTTACGTTTGATGTATAGCGCGTGCACATCAGTGTCTTCGGCGGCGCGTTGCCAGCAAGCTGAGACGCGGTACCCTAGTCGCGCTGGTTGGTCCCAGTCGCGTCGCTGAGGGCGCACCGCTTCGTAATAGGGGATGCGCGCCAGGCGGGTGATCTCCCAAGGAGTTTCAGGTGTGGCCTCGGCGGGCACTTCCACTTTGAGTACATCCACGTCTTCGGGCATTGGATGTGCCAGCAGGCGGCGGGCAAAATAGGCGGTGAAGTGCGCCGCTGCGGAGAAATCCACGCTTGTGGAGTAGCTGAGATGGTATTCTAGCTCGGTATCCAGTGAGATCGCTAGAGCAGGGATGCCCAACCCGGCGGCCTCCAGCGCGGCGCCGACGGTGCCGGAAATTGTCACCCCCAGGCCGACGTTGGCGCCATAGTTGATACCTGAAACCACCAGGTCTGGCTTGCGGGGCAGGATTTCCAGCGCGCCGTGCAGCACTGCCTGGGCGGGGGTGCCGCCAACGGCGTAGGCAATCCAGCGGTCCCCGTTGACCTCGATTTCTTCGGGGGTGATTACGCCGTCGGATGTGTTGGGCAGGCTGCGTCCCATGCCGGAGCTTTGCTCGCGAGGGGCGGCCACGGTAACGTAACCCAGGTGCTCCAGCGCCCCGGCCGCGGCCCACAGGCCCGGCGAACGGATGCCGTCGTCGTTGGTGAGTAGGATTTGGGGGCGGTCGCTTTTCATGGTTCGGTGTATAGATCTCCTGCTTGATAGAACGTCGTAATCGCCTGGCCGACGCGCCACAGCGCTGTCATAAAGATTGGGTAGTGGGCGTAGCGGTAGATCAGCCGAGCGCCTGCCCAACGCAAGGTGAGGTATATCCCCAACGAGGAGCGTAGCAGACGTCGGCGGTAGTTATAAAAGCTGAAATCGTCGCGGACGAAGGCAGATTCAATGGCCGCCGCGGCTACCTCGCCATACCCCAGCGCCGGGCCGATGCCTTCGCCAAAGAGGGGATCAGCGCCCGCGGCGTCGCCGACCAGCAACAGTCGCTCGCCGGCAAAGCGGTTGCGCGGCGTAAACCAGTGGATGGGGTGCCCCTGGAAGTAGGCTGCCTCTCCGGGGGCTTTCTCAGCGAGGAAGCCGTTGAGCAATTGGGGCAGGTTGGCGCGTTGATCGGCCGCGCCCGCTCGACTGTCGTACACGCCGCGATTGGCGGTCGCCGCGCCGTCCACCCAGGAAGGGAAATCCCACAGGTAGCCATGCAGCTCTTGCTGTGTTGCGCTGAAATCGAAGAGCGCGCCGCGTTCCTGAAAGAACGGCGCTGTTGGGGATGTGGGTTGCAAGGTTTCTAAAACGCGGGCTACATGGCCGCGACGCATCCCCTGCAGGCTGCGGCGGGTCATCCCTTTGGAGCCATCTGCTCCCACGACCACCGCGGCGCGGTAGCGCCCTCGGCTGGTGGTCACCTCCACGCCGTGGGAAGTGGGGCGCAGTTCCAGCACGGCCTCGTTCTCGCGCAGTTGCACGCCGCGCTGCCGTGCCTGCGCGGCCAGGTAGGCGTCCAGCTCGGGGCGGTGGAAGACCACGAATTCGGGTTTGCCGCGCACATCCACTCGCAGGTGTTTGTATTGCAGGTAGACGTGGTCGACGCGCGCCTGGGGCAGCGGCAGGGGCAACGTCAGCCCCAGGTTTTGCAGAGCGCGCAGCCCAAAGCGAGTCACCCCCCCGCCGCAGAGCTTGTGCCGCGGATGGGCGCTTTTCTCCAGGAGCAGCACGCGCTTCTTCCAGGCGGGGGCGCGTTGTAGCAGGTGCAGTGCGGTGGAGATGCCCGCTGGCCCTGCGCCGATGATAAGTACATCTA
>WFTY01000459.1 GCA_015485245.1 Anaerolineales bacterium
GATTGAACAGTTCAGCGGTGCGTTGCGCTGCCGGTTCGATGGGTTGGACGGGCAGCGGTGGAACGCCGGTTTTTTGCGGGTCGGTGTCCAGCAGTCGGGCGTCCAGCCCCTGGCCGCGCATCACCACGGTGAAGCGGTACTCCTTCACCTGCCGCACCTGCGTTTCCACGCCGGGGATCTGGATGGCGGCCAGCTTTTCCACCAGCGGGGCGGCTTCGGCGCTGGCGATGCGTCCGGCGCGGCGGTCGGCGATGTTTCCCGCCGCGTCCAGGGTGCAGAAGTTGCCGCGGGCGGCCACGTCCCCGGGGCGTACGTCCAGCCCCACGCCTGCTGCCGAGAGCGCCCCGCGGCCGACGTTGTGCACCAGCGGGTCGTATCCAAACAGCGCCAGGTGCGCCGGGCCGGAGCCGGGAATGATGCCGGGCTTGATCGGGATGGTCTGGCCCAACATGCCTTCCGCGGCCAGACGATCCATATTGGGCGTGGCGGCGGCTTCCAGTTCGGTCGGCCCACTGGCTTCGATGGGCAGGCCGCCCAGGCCGTCCAGCACCAGCAGGATGATTTTGCCGCCGTTGCCCTGCAATAAGGGTTTCAGGTACTCGGAGGGCATAGGGAATCCTTTGTTGTGAGAGTGGTCTGCCGGTTTTGTGTTGTTTTTTCTCACCGCAGAGCACGCAGAGGGCGCAGAGAGCCTTTTGTTTTCTCTGCGTTCTCAGCGCTCTCGGCGGTAAAACGGTAAGCCGCAAGACTGTCAACACAGTTGGGGGAGGCTACCGTTGTGGTGGACTGCAGGAAATTCTCCACGGAGACACGGAGAACACGGAGTTCTAAACACTGCCCTGTGTTCTCTGTGTCTCCGCGTGAGAAGAAAGCGACAGGTGTTTAGCGAATCGCCTGCTCGGTCTCCTGATCGAAGATGTGCATGTTAGCCATGTTGAAGGTGACCTGCACTGTTTTTCCCATGCGGAAGCTGGTGCGCGGGTCAATGCGGCCAACGAACTCGTGCTCTCCGTTCTTGAAGAATACAAAGATCTCGTTGCCCATCAACTCTGTGACCTCGACCTGGCCTTCAAGGCGCTGGCCGATGATGCCGGGGGCTTCAAAGGCGGGGTCGTAGATGTCCTCCGGCCGGATGCCAAAAACCACGCGTTTGCCCACATGCGGCATATAGGTCTCGGTGCGCTCTTCGGGGATCTGTACGCTGAAGCTGCCCGCGTCCACATAGACTTTGCCGTCGCCCTGGGTCAGTTTGGCGTTGAAAAAGTTCATCGCCGGGGAGCCGATGAACCCGGCCACGAAGAGGTTGTCGGGTTTGTCGTACAGGTTTTGCGGTGTATCCAGTTGTTGCAGCACACCGTGGTTAAGCACGGCGATGCGTGAGGCCATGGTCATCGCCTCCACCTGATCGTGGGTGACGTAGATGAAGGTGGTCTCCAGGCGCTGGTGCAGCTTGGTGATCTCGGTGCGCGTTTGCACGCGCAGCTTGGCGTCCAGGTTGGAGAGCGGCTCATCCAGGAGGAAGACTTTTGGCTCGCGTACGATGGCGCGTCCCACGGCCACGCGCTGGCGCTGCCCGCCGGAGAGCTGGCGCGGCTTGCGGTCGAGCAATTCTTCGATTCCCAGGATTTGGGCGGCTTCCTTGACCCGCCGGTCGATCTCGCTTTTCGGCGTCTTACGCAATTTCAGCCCGAAGGCCATGTTGTCGTAGACCGACATGTGCGGGTACAGCGCGTATGACTGGAACACCATGGCGATGTCCCGATCTTTGGGCGGTACGTCGTTGACCACCTGGTCGCCAATCAGGATGCGGCCCTCCGTGATGTCCTCCAGCCCGGCCAGTAGTCGCAAAGCAGTGGACTTGCCGCAGCCGGAGGGGCCAACCAGCACGAGGAATTCTTTATCCTTGATCTTGATGTTGAGGTCGTTGACGGCCACAACATCGCCAAAGCGTTTGGTCACGTGGTCATAGGTTACGCTTGCCATCTGTCTTACACTCCTTTCGTCGCATGTATCGTGCCCAAATTATAACCCGTTTCCTCGCTGCCCTTGTCGTTTTCAGTTGCTCATTTTAGAATGAACCCATGCCCAAAGATAATCTCACCCCCGTTCGCCGCCAGTATTTAGAGATCAAACGTCAATATCCTGAGGCGATTGTTTTCTTTCGCCTGGGGGATTTTTATGAAACCTTTGATGAAGATGCTCATCTCGTCGCCAAAGAGCTGGAGATCGTGCTCACCTCGCGCAACGTCGCCAAGGGGACGCGCGTCCCGATGGCGGGCATTCCCCATCATGCTGTGGAGAATTACC
>WFTY01000460.1 GCA_015485245.1 Anaerolineales bacterium
ATCACCGGGTGCAGCAAATACGTCAGGATGAACGTCACCAGCAAAGGGGGCAGGATCGATCGAAAACGGATCAACAACGCCGACACTATGGCGACGATGGTCAATCCCACAACCAGTTTGATGTTAGCTCCCCAGGGGGGAGAAGTCTGATTTCCCTCATACGTTGACATCGTGTTCTTTGCTATCCTCCGCTCTTCAATCGCCCCTGCACAATGATGCGCTGCGTATCCACCAGGTAGGGATAACAGGAAATCAACGTCACCTCCGGCGCGACAGTGGGATCCATGTACTGTACATCGGTAGGTTCAACCACCACGGTGTTGTACACCACATACACGTAAACCTGGCGCTGGGTGTGAATGATAATCTCATCGCCGGGTTTCAACTGATCCAGATAGCGGAAGATCTCACCAAAGACGTCGTTATGCGCCGAAAGCACCATATTGCCGTTCTCGCCCGGGTTGGCCGTACCGATGTGCTGCCCAACCCCCTTCTTGAGCTGCTCCCAGCCATCTCCCTGCACGATGGAAGCATCCACCCCGATGGCAGGGATTTGAATCCGGCGCGCCTGCTCAGGCCCAGGAGTAGGAACGGGAATATTCGCCAGAGATTGCACCAACGGCCTCAGGTGCTCGGGAATCTCAGCGTCATTAGGGCGAACGACGCCATTGATCGGCGGCGTGTGCCCGGAGGGGAGCACCACCGCGCGGATCGGAGGTGTAGGAGTCAGTGTGGGTTGCTCCAGCGAAAGCGCCACCTCGCGGTTTAACTCACGAATCACCTCCAACCCATTGAAAAGCAAGAACACCAACCCCAAAACAGCCAGAACTTCCACAGTCAACAAGAAATAATCCAACGCCCGGCGGCGCGGCGCCTGGGCTTCACCTCCCCCAGCATCGTCGAACAACGATTCCGACCGCAAACTATCCAGTCGGGGAGCCTCCAGATCCGATTCCAGCGTCACCACCCGGCCCGTCTTGCGGAAACGCTCCAGGCGTTCCTGGCGGGCGATGCGTTGCTTCTCCACCAGCAAACGGCGGAGTTCTTCAACGGATAGATCTTTGGAAGATTTTCTGCGTGCCATGCTTCGATTATACCAGCCCCTCCCAGCTGAGAGAATCACACCCTTTGTAGTACAATATCCCCTCACTCTATCCGAATTGACGCGCGGCAGTTTTCGCCGCAGTGGTGACGCCCGGGATGGCTACATCGCCCGGGCAGATTGTTGCTAACGCTATGACCGAAGAACGAAAGCCGCTACACACGCTGATCCTGATGCCCTCTGGGCGCCGCGGGCGCGTGCCGCATGGCATCACCGTGCTGGAGGCCGCCCGTCAGCTCGGCGTGGAGATCGAATCCATCTGCGGCGGCCGGCAAACCTGCCAGAAATGCCGTGTGCGCGTGGAGAACGGACGCTTCGACAAACTTGGCATCACCTCCGCAGAAGCCAGCCTCTCGCCGCGGGATGAAAAGGAAATCGCCCTGCTGGAGAAACTGGGGACGCCGGAAATGCGTCTCTCCTGCAACGCCCGCGTGGAAGGCGACGTGCTCATCACCGTCCCGGAGGAGAGCCGCGCTCACAAACAAATCATCCGCAAATCAGCTAACGAACGCGCCATCGAGGTCATTCCCACTGTACGCCAGGTTTATGTAGAAGTGGACGAAGCCCAACTGGGCGAGCACCGCGGCGATTGGGGCCGTCTGCAAGACGCGCTGACCGAACAATGGCAGCTGGAAGACCTGAGCATCGACCTGCACGCCTTGCGCGCCCTGCAACCGGCGCTGAGGCAGGGCAAACGCGCCGTCACGGTCACACTGTGGGATGGACGGCGCGTCCTCGACGTGCAGCCAGGGTATCGCGAAGGAGCTTACGGCCTGGCCGTGGACGTGGGCAGCACCACCATCGCCGCCTATCTATGCGACCTGCGCACCGGCGAACTGCTCTCCAGCGCATCAGCGATGAACCCGCAGGTTTCCTACGGAGAGGACCTGATGAGCCGCATCTCCTTTACCACCAGCCGCCGCGACGGGCTGGAGATTCTACACACAGCGGTGATCGGTGCGCTCAACGACCTGATCGGTGAAACCGTCCGGCAGGCCGGGCTTCGACGACGGCAGGTCTATGAAATCGTCCTGGTAGGCAACACCACCATGACACACATCCTGCTGGGCATCAATCCCGAAGAGCTGGGCGGCGCGCCCTTCGCACTGGCCAACCGCGATTCCATGGACATCCCGGCGCGCGACCTGGGGTTGCGCCTCAACCCAGCGGCTAACGCCCACATCCTCCCTGCCGAGGCCGGTCACGTCGGGGCCGATAACGTCGCCGTGCTGCTGGCCGAGCAGCCCTACCTGCAAGATGAAATCATCCTCACCGTGGACGTCGGCACCAACGCCGAGATCGTGCTCAGCGGCGAGGGCTGGCTTTACAGCGCCTCCAGTCCCACCGGCCCCGCCTTTGAGGGCGGGCAGATCTCCGCGGGGATGCGCGCCGCCCCCGGGGCGATCGAACGCGTGCGCATTGATCCCCAAAGCAAACAGCCCCGTTTCCGCGTGATCGGCGAGGAGCGTTGGTCAGATGAATGGCAACTGGGACTGGAAGCCCCGCCGGAAGCCCAACCCAAACACCTGGCCGCGGGCATTTGCGGATCGGGGATCATCGAGGTGGTGGCCGAGTTGCTGTTGAGCGGGCTGCTGCTCCCCGATGGACGCTTCAACCCCGCGGCAGAATCCCCCGCCCTGCAATGGGATGCGGAGCGGCGCAAGGCGGCCTTCATCCTGGCGACCGCGGAACAATCCGCCAGCGGTAAGCCGCTGCTCATCACCCAGGAAGATATCCGCAACATCCAGCTGGCAAAAGCCGCCCTCTACGCCGGGGCGAAATTACTGATGATGCGCGCCGGGGTGGAACGCCTTGACCGCGTGATCCTGGCGGGCGCGTTTGGCAGCTATATTGACCCCAAACACGCCCTGGTGTTAGGATTGATCCCGGATTGCGCGCTGGAGCAGATCCACGCCGTGGGCAACGCCGCTGGCGACGGGGCGCGCATCGCCCTGTTGAATCGGGAACGCCGCGCCGAAGCCACGACGATCGCCCGGCGGGTGCGCTACATCGAAACCGCGGTCGATCCGGATTTCCAGGAACAGTTTGTGCTCGCCATGCACATCCCCCACAAAAGCGATCCCTTCCCCCACCTTAAGGGAGTGCTCCCCAAAGAAAGCCCGTCTCCCGTGCCGCGCAATACCCGTCGCAGAAGGCGAGCAGCCACCCGCTGACGGCTGCCAGACGCAGGAAAGTCAGCCAAATTTCACACCCAGCGAGGTACATCCAAATGAATGACGAAATCAACATCCAAGAACTACCCACCGAGGAAATCCTCGAGTTGATGCAGGAAGACTTGTACGACGGCCTGGCCGACGAGATCGTCGCCGAGGTCAAAGAGCTACTCAAGCGCGGGCTGGCCCCCTACGAAATCCTTTCCGACGGACTGATCGCCGGCATGGACGCGGTTGGTGACGATTTCCGTGACGGCATCCTTTTCGTCCCCGAAGTGCTGATGGCCGCTAAAGCGATGAAAGCGGGCATGGAAGTGCTCCGCCCGCTGCTGGCCGAAACCGGCGTCGAAAAAACCGGCACAGTGGTGCTCGGCACGGTCAAAGGCGACATCCATGATATCGGCAAAAACCTGGTCGGCATGATGCTGGAGGGCGCCGGTTTTGAGGTCGTTGACTTGGGCACCAACACCTCCGCCGATGACTTTCTGGCGGCGATCAAGGAGCACAACGCCCATATCCTGGGCATGAGCGCCCTGCTGACTACCACCATGACCTACATGCGCGTGGTGATCGAAGCGCTCAAAGAGGCCGGGTTGCGCGAGCGCGTCACCGTGCTGGTAGGTGGCGCGCCGCTCAACGACGCCTTTGCCGAAGACATTGAAGCCGACGCCTACTGCCGCGACGCAGCCATCGCGGTAGAGACGGCGAAGAAATATATGCAGATCAGGAAAGCGGAGTAACGATGAATCCACTGGAAAAACTACTTGCAAGCGGCGCGCCCATCCTGCTGGATGGCGCCATGGGCACAATGCTGATGGCCGCCGGGTTGGAACAGGGCGATCCCCCCGAAGAATGGAACGTGCTTCACCCGGACCGCATCCGCGCCATTCACCAAAGCTATGTGGACGCCGGCTCGCAAGTGATCCTAACCAACTCCTTCGGCGGGACGCGCTTCCGCCTGGAGATGCACAACCTGCAAGACCGGGTATACGAGCTGAACAAAGCCGCGGCGGAGAACGCCCGCGCTGTGGCCGATGCCGCCCCGCGCACCGTGGTCGTCGCCGGTTCGATGGGCCCCACCGGCCAGCTCTTTGAACCGATGGGATTGCTGACTTTTGAGGAGGCCAAAGCCGCTTTCGCCGAACAGGCCCGCGGACTGGCCGACGGCGGCGTGGACGTGTTCTGGGTTGAAACCATGAGCGACCTGGACGAAGTGCGCGCCGCGGTAGAGGGAGCGCGCTCGGTAAGCGATCTGCCCATCATCACCACCATGTCCTTCGACACCCACGGACACACCATGATGGGCGTCAGTCCGCAAAAAGCGGTAGAAACCCTCAGCCAGCTCGACGTGATTGCGCTGGGAGCAAACTGCGGCACCGGCTCCGACGAGTTGGAAAAAGCGATCGAGGCCATGCGCGCGGCCCGTCCTGATTTGTTGCTGGTAGCCAAGGCCAACGCCGGCATCCCCCAGGTGGAGCGCGGCGGGAACGTGGTCTACACCGGCACGCCGGAGGTCATGGCCCAATACGCCCGCGACGTAAAGGCCCTGGGAGCGCGCCTGATCGGCGCCTGCTGCGGCAGCACGCCAGAACACATTAAGGCGATGGCCGAAGCGCTGGAACAGACAGGGTAATACACAATCACGCATCTTTATAGATCAGCAAGGACGTAAAAGAATAATGGAAACCATCCTTGAATCTCGCACAAAAACGGTCATCATTGGCCCCAATCACCCCTTCGTCATCATCGGCGAGCGCATCAATCCTACGGGGCGCAAAAAACTGGCTGCCGAGATGGCCGCCGGCAATTTTGAACGCGTCAAACAGGACGCCCTGGCGCAGGTCGCCGCCGGGGCGCATATGCTGGACGTCAACGCGGGGATCCCTCTGGCCGACGAACCAGCCATCCTCGCCGAAGCCATCCGCATCGTGCAGGACCTCACCGATGTGCCCATTTCGATTGACTCATCCATCGTCGCCGCGCTGGAAAGCGGCCTGCAAGCCTACGAAGGCAAAGCGCTGGTCAACTCGGTAACGGGGGAAGAGGAACGCCTGGAGGCCGTGCTGCCGCTGGTGAAGAAATACAACGCCGCGGTGATCGCCATCTCCAACGATGAAACCGGCATCTCAGAAGATCCTGACCAACGCTTCGCCGTCGCCAGAAAGATCGTTGAACGTGCCCTGGATTACGGCATTCCCAAAGAGGACGTCATCATTGACCCGCTGGTAATGCCTATCGGCGCGGTGCGCTACGCCGGGCGTCAGGTGTTCCACATCATCCGCCGCGTGCGCGAGGAGTTGGGTTGTAACACCGTTTGCGGGGCAAGCAACGTCTCTTTTGGCCTGCCCAACCGCACGGCGATCAACGCCGCCTTCGTACCCATGCTGATCGCCGCCGGGATGACGGCCGCTATCACCAACCCGCTGGAAAAAGAACTCCGCCTGGCCATCCAGGCCGCCGACACCTTGATGGGCAACGACGAAAACTGCTCCGCCTGGATCGCCCTCAACAAGCCCGCCGGAGGAGGGGCGCGGCGGCGTTCTCGCCGCGCCCGACGTCGGGGATGAACCTTTTGATCTGATGACCACTGGTCTGATCGTCTGCGGCGCGCTGGGGCGGGAAGTCTCCCAACTGATTCAACTTCACGGCTGGGATGCCGAGATCATCGGCGTCCCGGCGATTGATCACGTGTTCCCGGAGCGCATCGCTCCGCACGTGGAAGCGCGCATTCGCGCCCTGCAGGACGAGTACGAGCGCCTCGTCGTCGTCTTCGGCGACTGCGGCTCGCGCGGCGCGCTCGATGAGCTGCTGGCGCGCTACCCGGAGATTGAGCGCATCGAGGGGCCGCACTGCTATGAGATGTACGCCGGAGACGATTTCGCCGCCCTGATGGAAGAGGAGCCGGGCACCTTCTTCCTCACCGACTTCATGGTGCGCACTTTCCAGGGATTGATCCTCAAAAGCATGGGGTTGGATCGCTACCCAGAGCTAAAGGACGAATACTTCCGCAACTACAAGCGCGTGGTCTATCTGACTCAGAACGATTCCCCTCCTTATCGCCAAAAAGCCAGAGAAATTGCCGCCTACCTCGGCCTGCCGCTGGAGATTCGCCCCACCGGTTGGGGGGAACTCGAAAACCGCATCCGAATACACTTCAATACCACCCCGTCAGCGCTCCAGGGTGCTCAGGACGCTGATCCTGTCAACAAAACGCATCCTGAGTAGCACCAACAAAAAAAACGCCCTTGACTCAGAACGGATGTTCAGGTAATATTGTAGCACAAATATTCTACCTGTTGGTGCAACCACCGTTGGGAGTGTGCGTTATGATGGCACGAAAGAAACAAGAGGGGCTAACGGAGAAACATCTGCGTGTGTTGCAGGTGCTCAAAAGCTATACCGAACAATACGGTTACCCCCCCACCATCCGCGAAATCTGCGAGCGCGCCCACCTCTCCTCCACCTCGGTAGCCAACTACTACCTGGAGCGCCTGGAGGAAAAAGGCTACATCGAGCGCGATCGCGGCGTCTCGCGCGGCCTGCGGCTGGCCAAACAGTTTGGTGAACAACTGCTCGCCGGAGCCGAGACGGTCAAAGCCGGGCTGGACGAACTGCTCACCATCCCGCTGATGGGACGCATCGTCGCCAGCGAACCCGTCCCCTTCCCAACTTCCGATTTCAGCCTCTACGACCCGGAATCCACCGCCATCAACATCGCAAAAAGCATGCTCCCCGCCTCCGAGACCAACACCAA
>WFTY01000461.1 GCA_015485245.1 Anaerolineales bacterium
ATGGGATGGCGCAGAAGGCGCACGGGCGTCGACAGCCGTCGGCGATTTTCAGGTAGGCGCTGCCTCCCTGTACGGTGATGCGCTGGGTGCCGGCGTCGTCGCGCCCCACGGTGGAGGCCTCTGGCAGGTGATACAGTGGTTCGAGGTGGCCGTCCCCCCGCAGACGACGCACCACATCCAGGATGTCCATCCAGCGGCGCGTGCCCAGGATGCCGTCGATGCCGGGAACCTGCCGGGCGACCTGCGCGCCGTAGCGCTGTGTCAGGCAGCCGGCGGCGATGAGCAGTTGGCCGGGCTGTTTTTGCTCGGCCAGGGCTTGCAAGGTTTGCAGTGATTCCTCTTTGGCCGGGCCGATGAAGCCACAGGTGTTGACGACGATGACCTCGGCCTCGGCAGGGTCGTCCTCCGGGGTGTAGGCGGCGCTCATCAGCAATTGCGCCATTGAGTCCGAATCGACGGTGTTCTTGGCGCAGCCGAGCGAGAGCATGTGGAAGGTTTGTTTTTTCATAGGCAGGGGGCCTCGCGCCGCGGCGATTTAAGGGGTTGGTGTTGGTGTGGGGGAGAGGCGCGGCGTGCGAGTGGGCGTTGGGGAGACGGTCGGTGTGGGGGTTTGCACCCCTGTTACGGTGTAGACGGTGTTGACTACCTCGCCAAAGCCGCCCAGCAGGCCGAGGCTCTGTCCATTGTAGCTCACTTCCAGCGCGGCGGCGTTGCCGGTGAGAATTTCCACGCTTTCGTCGCCGGCGAAAGCGTAGGCCGCGCCGGGGATAACACGTCCTTCGAACTCGATCTCGCCGTCCACGGTAACGCGCAGGTAGGCCCGCTGGCGGATTAGGATTTGAATCTGCACCGCGCCGATGGGGATGTCCGTCAGGGCCACCTCGGCGGTGGCGACCGGTGGCTCTGCGCCGACGGCGGCTTCAGCGGCGATGTCGAGTGGCGATGGGATCGTGGGCGTGGCTGTGGGAATGGTTGTGGCCGTCGGCGAGGGCAGGAGCACATCGGCGATCGAGGGGGGAGAGGGTTCTGGCTGCTGTGCGGAGCGCTCCCCGATGATCTGTGCCCCTCCCCAGATCATCAAAGTCATCAAAAAGAAGACCAGGCCGACGCTGAGAATCACCTCCCGCGAGAACAGGCGGCGTAGTCCGCTGCGGGGCAGGGGCGAATCTCCGGTGGTTTGCTGCCTGGCGGAGGGTGCCCGTCCTCGCCGGGCTTGCAGACTGGCTTGCAGCACTTCGGCGTAGCGCAACAACAACGGTTCAGGGTCCAGGCCGAGGAATCTGGCGTAATTCTTCAGCATGCCGCTTCCCTGGACGGTGGACGGCAACGCTCCCAGATCGCCGTTTTCCAGCGCCTGGAGGTAGTGATCGCGAATGTGTGTGTGGCGGGCGACCTCGCTGAGGGAGAGGCCGAGGGTCTCCCTCCGGCTGCGCAGCGCCTCGCCGAGGTTGATGATCTCCGGGGGCGGGGAAGCGGCTGCCTGTTCCTCCACGTCGGTTTCCGTCGAGGGCGAGACTGGCGTGCCTTCCAGGTCGGCGATCAGCGTGGCGGGGTCGATGTGCAGGTAAGCGGCGTAGTTGCGCAGGAAGCCGCGCAGTTGGACCGGCGAGGGCAACTGATTGAATCGCCCCTCCTCCAACGCCTGGAGATAGTGTGGCCGGATGAATGTCTCGGAAGCGGCCTGTTCGATGGTGATCCCCTGTTCCTCGCGGGCCTGGCGCAGTTTGCGCCCGATGTCTGCACTCATGATAGGTATTATAAAGGATGCGCCGGGGTACTCCGGCGAACATCAAAAAGCCTGGGGCGAGGCGCCCCAGGCTGTGTGTCGGTGAAGCAGGAGAGAACTACTCGGCGTCGTTTTGCGTCGCTTCTTCGGCGCTCTCGCCCTCAGCAGGCTCGGCAGATTCCTCGGTTTCCTCGGCTTCGCTGTAAAGCTCTTCCATCGCTTCCGCCTGTGCTTCGCTTTCGGCGCGCTCTTCGGCCTCTTGGATCGCCGCTTCGAGGGTTTCTCCTTCACGATAGACGATCACGCGCACCTCGGGGATCAGATCCACGGTCAGGCGCACGCGGATGGTGTGCTCGCCGATCACGCGCAGGGGCTGGGCGTCAACCTGGCGGTGGCTGATTTCAACGCCCAGTTCTTCGGAGAGCGCCTCGGCGATCATGCGCGTGTTGACTGAACCGTACAGCCGCCCGGTCTCGCTGGCGCGCACGGCAAAGCTGATGGTCGCCTTTTCCAGTTGCTCGGCCAGGCCGCTCATTTCCTGGTTGAGCACGGCGCGCTGCTTGTCGGCTTCGGTGCGGATGCGATCGGCCTGCTTGAGCGCAGATGGCGTCGCCAGCACGGCCAATCCTTGCGGGATTAAGTAGTTGCGGCCGTATCCATTGGCAACTTTCTTCACGTCGCCGGCACGGCCGAGTTTGTACACGTCTTTCAGCAGAAGTACTTTCATTTGGATCAAGCCCTTTCGAAGAATGATGTCTCAGGCGAAGGGTACAACGCACTGAGCGGAGGGATTGTACTCGATGTGCGCTGGCGCGTCAACGAATTTTCGTTGACGCGCCTGAGTGCACATGGTAGAATTCCCCCGCTTGCTAAGACAAGCCCCCATCGTCTAGCGGCCCAGGACGCGGCCCTCTCAAGGCCGAAACGGGGGTTCGATTCCCCCTGGGGGCACTCGCCATCAAAGAGATCATCCGCCTGTCGGATGGTCTTTTTGATTCCCGCGCGTTGACTCCCGATTCCGGGGATGCTACAATCCTCTGCAATGAACGAGGTGCTGCGGGAAACCACACTGAGAGCCGGGGCGCGGTTTCAGCTTGTGCGCGGCGATATCACCGTCGAGCAAGTGGATGCCATCGTCAACGCGGCGAATGCCCAGCTGATGCACGGCGGCGGCGTGGCCGCGGTGATCGCTCGTAAAGGGGGCGTGGTGGTGCGACGTCAGAGCCGCGCCTGGGTGCGAGAACACGGGCCGGTCACGCACGCGCAACCGGCATATACTGAAGCCGGAAACCTGCCCTGCCGTTATGTCATTCACGCGGTGGGCCCGGTGTGGCGCGGCGGCGAGGCGGGTGAAGATGAGGCTCTGCGCGTCACCGTCGCCGGTTTGCTGCGCCGCGCGGCTGAGCTGAAGTTGAAATCCATCGCTTTTCCGGCGATTTCTACAGGGATCTTCGGTTATCCTAAAGCGCGCGCCGCCGCGGTGATCCTGGC
>WFTY01000462.1 GCA_015485245.1 Anaerolineales bacterium
GCCGCCGCTCGCGCACGCGCACCGAGCGCAAGCGCGGCCGCTACATCCAGGCTCGCCCGGCTAACGGGAAAACCAGCGACATCGCCTTCGATGCCACGCTGCGCGCCGCCGCCCCGCACCAGAAAGACCGCCAGGAGCAGCGAAAAAACGTGGCGTTTGCCATTCAGCCGCAGGACTTGCAGCGCAAAGTGCGCGTTAAGGAAACCGCCAACCTGATTCTCTTCGTGGTGGATGCTTCCTGGTCAATGGCGGTGGCGGAGCGCATGGCAGCCACCAAGGGGGCAATCCTCTCGCTGCTCACCGATGCCTATCAACGCCGAGACCGCGTCGGGCTGATTGTCTTCCAGAAAGATCGCGCCACCCTGGTGCTTCCCCCCACGAACTCCGTCCAATTAGCCTCGAAAGCGCTGACCGACATCCCCGTGGGCGGCAAAACGCCGCTCTCCGCCGGGCTGTACCTGGCGCACCAGGTCATCCGCCAGCAAAGCATGGTATACCCGGATGTCGAGCCGCTGATGATTTTACTCACTGACGGCGCGGGCAACGTCTCACTGGGCGATCAACCGCCGCAAGAGGAGGCCCACCGCCTGGCAGAGAAAATCGCCGCCGATGAAATTCGCAGCGTGGTCATCAACATGGAGCACGCGGCCTTCGACCAGGGGCTGGCACAGGCCCTGGCCGAACACCTCAACGCCCCCTGTTACACCCTGCACGAACTAAAAGCCGAAACTCTCTACCAGGCCGTGCGCGAGGAAATCAACGCCTGACGGATACAGCCACCTTGCAAGAACTGGAGTCGCCATGAATGCCGAAAACCCGAACGGAAAGCAGCCTCAGGATGAACTGGTCACCACCCATCACAGCATCGCCGTGGATGGGCGCGAGCTACGCTACACCGTGACCACCGGGCGCATCATCCTCAAGGAAGAGCAGGACAAACCAGAAAAAGACGAAAAGAACAGCGACAAGACAACGCCCGCCGACATCCTCAAACCCAAGGCGGCCATCTTCTTCACCGCCTACACGCTCGATCCCGAAGATGGAGCGGATGAAGCCGCCTTCCGCCGCGCCCGCCCTTTGACCTTCGCCTTCAACGGCGGCCCCGGCTCGTCCTCCGTCTGGCTGCACCTTGGCCTGCTCGGCCCGCGGCGAGTGGTAATGGGCGATGTCGGCGAACTGGTGCCGCCGCCTTTTGACCTGACGGACAACGAATACACTCTGTTAGACGTCACCGACCTGGTGTTCATCGACCCGGTGACCACCGGATTCAGCCGCGCCCTTCCGGGCGAGGACCCCAAACAATTTCACGGTTTCCAGAAGGACATCGAATCGGTCGGCGACTTTATCCAGCACTACACCAGTCGCTACCAGCGCTGGCTGTCCCCCAAATTCCTGGCGGGGGAAAGTTACGGCACCACCCGCTCCGCCGGGCTTTCCGGCTACCTGCAGGAACGCCACGGCCTGTATCTCAACGGGATCATGCTGATCTCGGCCATTCTGAACTTCCAAACAGTGCGCTTCATGCCAGGCAACGACCTGCCCTACATCCTTTTCCTGCCCACCTACACCGCCACCGCCTGGTACCATCATCGGCTGGCAGACGACCTTCAGGCCGACCTGCAGGCCGCGTTGACCGAGGCGGAGGAGTTCGCCCTGAACGAATACGCCCTCGCCCTGCTGCGCGGTGACAGTCTGCTTCAAAAGGAACGGGAAACCATCGCCGAGAAACTCGCCCGCCTGACTGGTCTCTCTCGCGAGTACATCCTGCGCACCAACCTGCGGGTGCAAATTCACCGCTTCGTCAAAGAACTGCTACGCCAGCAACGCCGCACCGTCGGACGGCTGGACACGCGCTTCACCGGCGTGGATCGTGACGCCGCCGGGGAGACCTTCGAGTTCGCCCCCAGTTACGCCGCCATCCAGGGGCCGTATACTGCCGCCTTCAACGACTACGTGCGCGGCGAATTGAACTACGCGAGTGAACTACCCTACGAAATCCTGACTTACCGCGTCTACCCCTGGAGTTACAAGGAACACGAAAACCAGTTCGTCAACGTCGGCGAGACGCTGCGCAAAGCGATGAGTATCAACCCCTATCTCAAGGTCTTCGTCGCCAACGGCTACTACGATCTGGCAACGCCTTACTTCGCCACGCGCTATACCTTCGATCACCTGGAACTGGACGAGAGCCTGCAAAAGAACATCTCGATGGGCTACTACAAAGCCGGGCACATGATGTACGTCCATCTGCCCTCGATGAAGCAATTAAAGGCCGACCTCAGGGGGTTTATCCAGGGAGCATTGCCGGCGTAACACGCGGCACTTCTTCCCCTGGAAACAACACAAGTCAGGACGGCGGACGGCGGACGATAGACCGCTGCCCGCCGCTCCCATTTAAAAGCATCGCCTCGCTCAACTCAACCTTGACACCCCGCCCTTTTTGTATACAATTATACAAAGATACAATCAAACAATTTCGCGGAACCACAAGCCATGCAAATCAAAATTGACCTGCGTTCCAAAGTTCCGATCTACGTGCAGGTGATGGACGAGATCAAACACAAAATCGCCACCGGCACGCTCAGGCCCGGCGACCAGCTCCCCACGGTGCGGCAACTGGCGGCCGACCTGCGGGTGAATTTCAACACCATCGCCCGCGCCTATCGTCTGCTCGACGAGGCGGGACTGATCTCCACTCAACACGGGCGCGGCACCTATATCCTGCCGCTACCATCGGAGGAGAACAGCAGCCGGTTGCGTCGACAGGACATCGAGTGGTTGACTCGCCGCTATCTGATCGATGCCGCCAGCCTGAAGTACAGCCCCGACGAAGTGCGCAAAATCATCGAAGATTTCCTGCACGCCTGGGAGGAAGACGGACTTCCCCCATCCCTGAACGATTGAGAGGCCCAAGATGTCCAACACAAACCTGAAAAAGAATTTTGAGTTTCCCTTTGACGCCAACCCGGCTCATGTCAACGGCGTGGCGGTAACACTGTTCACCCTCCTCACAACGGCAGCCGTGTTGGGCGCCATCGTGATGAGCGAGAGCAGCGCGCCAGATAGCGTAGTCGCAACCTATAGCC
>WFTY01000463.1 GCA_015485245.1 Anaerolineales bacterium
CACGCCGCACACTGCTTCGAGCTGGGTGCGCCCCTGCACGCCGGCGCCAAAGATGGCTGCCGTGGAGCAATCGGGGCGGGCAAGCAGGTCGGTGGCTGCGCCGCTGGCCGCGCCGGTGCGGATAGCCGTCAGCGCGCTGCCTTCCAGCAACGCTTCTGGCGCCCCTGTCTCCGGGTTGAGCACGAGCACCGCTCCGTAAATCAGCGGCAGGCCGCGGGCAGGATTTTCCTTGAAAAGAGAGACGATCTTGATTGCCAGGGCTTCGCCCTCGCCGCGCAGATAGGCGGGCATCAGCAGCGTCAACCCCTGGCGAGGCTCCACCGGCAATTGGGAGCGTAATGGCATCCTCGCTTTGCCAGCGGAGAGGGCGGCGTAGGCATGTTTGACGGCCTGGATTGCCTCCGCCATGGGCAACGCTTCACGCACCTGATCGGCGTTCAGGATGAGCATCGGTCTCTCCTTTCTTCCCAATGAAAAGAGCGCAGTAAGAGGGTATTCTACCATTACTGCGCTCGGACGTTCGCAGGGTGGTGTGCGGCTATTCGATGCCCAGATAGGCTTTTTGCACCATCTCGTTTTGTTGCAGTTTGGCCGCCGAATCCGCCAGCACGATCTCGCCGGTTTGCAGCACGTAGCCGCGGTGGGCCACCTGAAGCGCCATGGTGGCGTTCTGTTCCACCAGCAAGATGGTTGTGCCTTCGGCGTTGATATCCTGGATGGTTTGGAAGATGCTTTCTACCAGGATGGGGGCCAGGCCCATGGAAGGTTCGTCCATCAGCAGCAGTTGGGGGCGAGCCATCAGGGCGCGCGCCGTGGCGAGCATTTGCTGCTCACCGCCGGAGAGCGTTCCAGCGACCTGATTGCGCCGTTCCTTCAAGCGGGGGAACAGGCCGAAAATGCGTTCCAGGTCTTCCTGAATGCCCTCGGTGTCGGTGCGTGAATACGCGCCCATATCCAGGTTCTCAGCGACGGTCAGCTTGGCGAAGATGCCGCGCCCTTCGGGTACCATGGCGATGCCGTGGTAGACCAGCTCATGGGGCTTGAACTGCGCCAAGTCGTCGCCGCGATATTTGATCGTCCCCTCGCGCAGCGGTACCAGACGACTGATGGCGCGCAGCGTGGTGGTCTTTCCTGCGCCGTTGGCGCCAATCAGGGTGACGATTTCGCCTTCCTCGACGGTCAGGGAGATCCCTCGCAGCGCCTGGATGTTGCCGTAGTAGGCGTGAATGTTTTCCACTTCAAGCATTGGCATAAGTCACTCTCTCTCAGGCTTGCGCGGCTGCGCCGCGTCCCAGGTATGCTTCGATGACCCGCGAGTTGCGCTGAATCTCGCTCGGGGTTCCTTCGGCGATCTTCATACCGAAATCCATCACCGAGATGCTTTCGCTGATGTTCATCACCACTTTCATATCGTGTTCGATCAGCAGGATGGTGATGCCCAGTTCATCACGCAGGTGCTGGATGAAGCGCGTCATCTCGCGGGTTTCGTTCGGATTCATCCCGGCTGTTGGCTCGTCGAGGAGCAGCAATTTGGGCTTGCTGGCGAGCGCGCGGGCGATTTCCAGGCGGCGCTGCGCGCCGTAAGGCAGGTTAGAGGCCAGTTGGTCGCCCAGGCCCTGTAAACCAACGAAGTTGAGCAGCGTGATGGCTTCTTCCAGCGCTTTTGCTTCTTCTTGGAGCATGCGCTTGGAGCGGACGATGGCCTCCACCCAGTGTGTTTTGAAGTGCCGGTGTTGGCCGACCAGGATGTTCTCGATGGCGGTCATGTTGGAGAACAGGCGGATGTTCTGGTAGGTGCGGGCGATCCCCAGGTGGGTGATCTGATCCGGGCGGCGGTGGATGGGGTGACTGGTGTCCTCGCCGCTGTTGATGATGTGCCCGTCAAATTCTATTATCCCGCCGTCAATGGCGTAGAAGCCGGTAATGCAGTTGAAGAAGGTGGTTTTTCCCGCGCCGTTGGGGCCGATGATGCTGATGATCTTCCCTTCGGGAAGTTCAAAGTCAAACTGATTGACCGCGATCAGGCCGCCGAACTGCTTGGTGACACCGGTTGCTTTGAGTATGAGCATGGTGATTTCCTCTTCCTGAAGCTAGTCGCTGCTGGTGCCCGGTTGGTGCTGTTCTTCGAAGGCGTGTAGTTCTCGCTTGGTGACCTCGGAAGGCCAGAAGCCCTCAGGGCGAGCCAGCATCATGAAGATCAGCAGTGCGCCGTACATCAACAGGCGGTGTTCGGCGAATTCGCGCAATAGCTCTGGCAGGCCGACCAGGATGAGCGAGCCGACCACTACCCCGGGCAGGCTGCCAATGCCCCCCACGATGATGAGGGAAAGCACGTTGATGGAAACGAGCAGGTTGAAGCTGTGGGGGAAGATCGAGGTCAGTTTGCTGGCGAAGATCGCCCCCGCAAGACCGGAGAACGCCGCACCGGTGGCGAAAGCCAGCAGCTTGGTGGAGACCAGGTTGATGCCCATGGCCTCGGCGACGTCTTCATCTTCGCGCATCGCCATCCACTGGCGGCCCAGGCGGGAATCGCGCAGGCGGGCAGAGATGAACCACGCCAGCAGCACGCACGCCAGGATGATGTAATAGAGTTGCCCCGGTTGGATCAGGTCGATGCCGAAGAACGACGGCTTGGGGATTTGCAGCACGCCTTGCGCCCCGCCGATGAAGGGCTTGAGCATGTCTGAGAGTGCCAGGATGCGGATGATTTCACCAAAGCCCAACGTGACGATAGCCAGATAGTCGCCGCGCATGCGCAGCACCGGCATACCCAGGAGGATGCCTGCCAGCGTGGCGGCCAGCACGGAGAAGGGCAGGGCGGTCCAGAAGGTGAAGCCCATCCCCAACCCCAGCGCACCTTCGGAGGTGAGGATACCCATCACGTAGGCACCGATGGCGAAAAAGGCCACATAGCCCAGGTCGAGCAGGCCGGCGAAACCGACTACGATATTCAATCCCAGCCCCATCAGTACGTACAGCCCGACGTTGTTGGTCACCTCGGTGAGGTAGGAACCTAAAAGCACAGGTAGGAGCAAGAGAACTACACCCAGGATGATCTTGTTGATGGTCTCAATGGGTAGGGAGAGAACAGTGGCGTCTGATCTGTCGCCTTCTGCTTCCTTGCGAGCGTGGCGACGTTGAGAAAAATACGAATATAGCGCTCCTGCAACCAAGATGAACACGGCAAAGCCGGGATTCAGCGATTTGCCGGTGAAGATCAGATCGGTCAGGCCGCGACCAAAGAAGCTGCGCAGACGCCCCAGCAGAATTTCAGAGAACGTGCCGGAAATCGCCACCCAGGCCAAACCGCTGACTGCCATCTTGCGCCATTGTGGGGGCAGAAGGTAGAGCGCTGCGGAAAGCATGCCAAGCACTACGTTGATCGCCAGCAGGATCAGGCTGCCAGTGACTACGCTTTGCCCAAAGGTCAAGAGGGTGATCAGGTCGGGCGAGATGTTGAGCAGAAACTGGCGAATATCAAATGCTGTTGCCAGAAAAACCAGGATAATCAGCGGCAAGGCGGTGAGCGCTCCGATGATGGCGCCATAGCCCAGCACGCGGCTGCGGCTGTGTGCGGCTGTCTTCTTGGCCAGCAAATAAGCGAAGCCGATTGGCGCAGTGAACAGGAAGAGGTGCCCCATGGTGAACGCTCCGGCGACCAGCTCTCGCTGGTGCAGCAGGAGGATGAATCCGATTGCGCTCAGGTTAATTTCAATCAGCCCGGAGAGTAAACCGTATCGCACTGCGTCTTTGAGCGTAGGGGTGTTTGTAGGGGTCATGGCTTGTACCTCAGGCTTTCTCTTCAGCCAGGCGTTCGCCCAGGATGCCCTGCGGGCGGAAGATCAGCACCAGCACGAGCATGGTAAAGGCGATAACGTCTTTCAACTGATGTGGAGCGGGGATACCCAGCCCCTCCAGGAAAAGGCCTGGCCCAACGGATTCGAACATCCCCAGGAAAAGCCCGCCCAGGGCTGCGCCGGGGATGCTGCCGATGCCGCCAAGCACTGCTGCGGTGAAGGCTTTGATGCCGGGGATGAACCCCATGAAGAAGTGAATCTGGCGGAAGACCAGGGCGTAGAGCACTCCCGCGATCCCGGCCATTGAAGCGCCCAGCGCGAAGGTGGAGGAAATCGCCCGGTCGACGTCGATCCCCATCAGGGCGGCGACGTCTTTATTCTCGGCCACAGCGCGGATGGCTTTGCCGGTTTTTGTTTTCATCACAAAGAAATATAACCCGATGAGCATCAAGATGGCTGCGATGATGACAACCAGGTGTGTTTTGAGTACCACAATGCTGCCCAGGGTGATTTTCCCAGCAAAAGGGGCGATTTGTGGGAAGGGCTTGACCTCAGACCCAAAGAGGCCGCGGAAATAATTTTGCCAGAAGAAAGACGCTCCGATGGCGGTGATCAGCGGCACCAGGCGTGGTGCATACCGCAGGGGGCGGTAGGCCACGCGCTCGGTGAGCACAGCGATTGCTGTGGATACCACCATTGTGACCAGCGTGATCCATAAGAGGCCGAGATAAGGGTGCCGATCCAGGTAGCCGGACGCGCTCATCGGCCCGGCCAGGAAAATAGTGGCCGTCATAATGCCAGACATGAAAAACTCGCCGTGGGCAAAATTAATCATGAAGAGTACGCCGTAGACGAGTGTGTAACCGATGGCGATAAGTGCATACAGGCTGCCCTGAGCAATCCCAGCGACGATGGTCTCCATCCAGGTTTGGGTGGGATAGGGGTTCTCAATGATGGTGGCAATTGTCCCCCAGACGACAACTACCAGGATAACCGTCCGAAAGACCCACAGGAAAAGGTCAAGCATGTCGATTTCTTTCAGGCGCTGAAGCATGGGCCAATCTCCTCTAATCGCATAAAGGGGGATGGGCTCGATTTACCGAACCCATCCCCGGTTTTACAGATGATCTGTGTTCAGTAACTGGTTACCATTTAGGGCCAGATGCGAACGTACTCGCCGTTCTGCAGTTGAGACACAGAGATCTTCGGGTCAGCGCAGTCACCATATTCGTTGCAGGTGATGGTGCCGGTGATGCCCTGGAAGTCCTTGGTGGCGTACAGGCAGTCGCGCAGCGCCTGGCGGCCGATGTGCAGGGATTCCCCGTCCTGGACGCCGACTTCCTCGATGCAGGAGAAGATCATGTTGGCCGCATCGAAAGCGTGGGCGTGGAACACGGAGGTCGGGTCACCAAAGTTCTCTTTGTAGGCGGCCAGGAACTTGTCATACAGCTCGCCTGAGAAGGACAGATCGGGGCCGGAGAAGTACATACCCTCGCCAGCTTCGCCAACCGCCTCGATGGCCGCGTCGGAGATCATACCATCGGCCGCAGCCAGGATGGTGTCCTCCAGGCCGGAGACTTCCTTGGCCTGCTTGGTCAGGAAGCCGCCCTCGGCGGTGAAGACCGGGTAGTACAGGAACTCGGGCGGACCGGCCGCAGCGACGGCAGAGAGCACCGGGCGCATATCGGTATCGCCCTTGTTCACCGCGGTGAACTCAACGATCGTGCCACCCAGCTCCTCGAAGGAGTCGGCGAACACGCGGGCGAGGCCCTCGGTGTAGGGATCGCCATCGTGGATGGCAGCCGCGGAGCGGACACCGAGCACGTTGTAGGCGAAGTCGGCCATGGCTTTACCCTGCACCTTGTCGTTGTGTGCGGTGCGCAGATAGCCAGGGTTCCAGGCCTGATCGGGGTCGGTCAGCGAGGGAGCGGTGTTGGACGGAGAAACCATCACATAACCGGCCTCGGAGATGACCTCGGACATCGGTACGCCCGCGCCAGAGCAGCTGGTGCCAACCACGGCGATGATGGTCGGGTCGGAGACGATCTTCTGACCAGCAGCCTGACCGCCTTCGGCGTTACAACCGTCGTCCTCGGCTTGCAGCTCGATGGGGTGTCCGAAGAGATCGCCCTGGAACTCGATGGCGATTTCAACGCCGTGCTGGGAGTCAAGCCCCAGGTCGGCGTTCGGGCCAGAGATCACCAGCGCCGAAGCAATGCGCACTGGCTCGCCCGGGCCATAGGACACACAACCGATAGGGTCGTCACATTTGTATGTCGAGCCTGTGCAGGCTGCCAGAATCAAACTGGCGACCACGAGCAGGCCGAAAATAATCAACATTCGCTTCGTCATACTTCTTCCTCCTTGGAAGGGTTGAATAAAACGATTAATGGGGGAAATTCGGGGGAGTGCTGAGTAGTTAGGGTTGTCTTGCTACCTCCTTTCCTACTGCTGATGGGCATGGGGAAAATAGCCGCCTGCAAAGAACGCGATGAAAACGAAGCGACCATCCCGATTTTACGATTCTACAAGTTCGCCGGAATCAGGTCAAGTGATGATCTGGGTCTTTTATGAAATCTTTATCCTTGCGCCGATCGTGCAGATGGGCCGGGAGCAGGGGCTATTCTGCGCTCAAGCATAGCATAAAACCCCCAAATGTCAAACTGGAGCGAGGGGGAGCTATGGTAAAATAGAACACTTGTATGGAACACAATGAATCGCAGGCCGTGACGCCTGCCCCGCCTCAGGTTATCCCCGCGTTGATTGCTGGTTTTGACAGCGTTACCCGCCATTGGGGGGTGTTGTTTTTCCCCATTGGACTGGACTTTTTGCTATGGTTTGGCCCGCACGTGCAGGTGAAGACCTTGTTGCGTCTCTGGTTGGAGCAGACGATCCGCCTGGCGGCGACGCTACCCGATGCCGCTGAATGGAAATCCGCGCTGGACGCTGTGGGCCCTGCCTGGGAGTCAATGGCTGAGCATATCAACCTCTTGGCTGCTTTGCGCGCTTTCCCCGTCGGCGTTCCCAGCTTGATGATATCGCTTCTGCCGGTGGCTGTTCCAGGAGGATCGCCGCGTTTTATCGATTTGCAATCCTTTACCCAGAGCACCGGGCTGATCTTTTTGCTTACGGTGATGGGAGTGCTGCTTGGGGCGCTGTATTTTGGCCTCGTTCAGCAGGCGGCTTTGCGCGACGTGGCCGGGATATTCAATGCCTTGCGGGATTGGCCGCGCGCAGGCCTGAACATACTCGCCCTGACGCTTTTATGGGTGGGGGTATTAATGGGGTTAAGTGTGCCGCTGAGCCTGGTTTCATCGCTGTTGATGGCTGTGGGTAGCTCGGTGGGCGTGTTGGTCATCTTGATGATTTTTAGTTTTCTGCTATGGTTGTTGGTGCCGTTGATCTTTGCGCCGCACGGGGTGTTTGTCTACCGGCTTTCGATCTGGAAAGCGATTAAGCGCAGCGTACTGATTGTGCGTTTTACTTTCCCCACCACAGCAGTTTTCCTGATTGGCGCTGTGTTTATCAGCCAGGTGATGGATGCGCTTTGGCGTATTCCTCCTGAAGATTCATGGCTCATGTTGATTGGCGTGGGTGGACATGCGTTTGTGGCGACTGGCTTGCTGGCAGCCAGCTTTGTTTATTATCATCATGCCGATCAATGGGTTCAGACGTACCTGGAACGTCTGAAGAATCCTGTTCACGGCGAGGGTTGAAAACCCACTCTTTCGATATTATCCTGGTGTGTGACCATTAATGTGTGGAGGCCTGCGTGGCAACAGAAAGAACGAACCTGTCTTACGATGCAAAAGATATTCAGGTGTTGGAGGGGCTGGAAGCGGTTCGCCGCCGTCCTGGTATGTATGTGGGTGGCACGGATATTCGCGCCTTGCATCACCTGGTTTACGAGGTTGTGGATAACTCGATCGACGAGGCGCTGGCGGGATATTGCGATACGATCGATGTGATTATTCATCCCGATAGCAGCGTGACCGTCAGCGATAACGGCCGCGGCATCCCGGTGGATATTCACCCTGAGCACGGGAAGTCGGCGCTTGAGCTGGTCATGACCGTGCTGCATGCCGGTGGCAAGTTTGGCAATGGCAGCTATAAAGTGTCCGGCGGGTTACATGGTGTGGGCCTCTCGGCGGTCAATGCCCTCTCTGAGTGGTTTGAGGTCGAGGTTAAACGAGACGGCAAGGTGTATCACCAGCGTTATGAGCGCGGCTACCCTGTGACCTCGTTGGAGGTGGTGGGCAAGGTCGCAAAAAGCGACACGGGAACCCGGCAGACGTTTAAGTTTGATTCGACGATCTTCACCGGCGATCTGAATTATAAGTTTTCCACCCTGGTACAGCGTTTTCGTGAAATGGCTTTTGTGACCCGTGGGGTGACCATCCATCTGTTGGATGAGCGCGAGGGCCATGAAATGACTTTCTATTTTGAGGGTGGGATTGCGTCCTTTGTGCGTTACCTGAACCGCAATCGGAAGACGTTGCACCCGGTGGTGCACATGGAAAAAGAAGTCGACGGGGTGATTGTGGACGTGGCTTTTCAGTATACCGATGCCTATGCCGAATCAGTGTATTCGTTTGCCAACACGATCAACACAATTGACGGGGGTACGCACCTGACGGGGTTGCGTGCAGCTATCACGCGCACGATCAACGACTATGCAAAAAAGCAGAAATTGCTCAAAGATGCGGAATCCAACTTCCGCGGCGAAGACACGCGCGAGGGACTGACGGCGATCGTTAGCATCAAACATCCGGACCCTCAGTTTGAGAGTCAGACCAAAGTCAAACTCATGAACCCGGAAGTGCAGACGATCACCCAGCAGGTGGTCAACGATGCCTTTGGCGAGTTCCTGGAGCAGAACCCGCGTGCCGGGAAAACCATTGTGGAGAAGTGCCTCACCTCGGCGCGGGCGCGACAGGCGGCTCGCAAAGCGCGTGACCTGGTGATCCGTAAGTCGGCGCTGGAGAGCCTCACTTTGCCCGGCAAGCTGGCAGATTGTTCGGAGCGCGATCCCCAAAAAACGGAGCTGTATATTGTCGAGGGCGACTCGGCGGGCGGCTCGGCCAAACAAGGGCGCGACCGTCATTTCCAGGCTATCCTGCCCCTGCGCGGGAAGATTCTCAACACCGAACGCGCCCGGCTGAATAAAATCCTCAGCAACAATGAGGTCAAAGCGTTGATCTCGGCTCTGGGAACGGGGATCGGTGAGAGCTTTAACCTTTCTGGCTTGCGTTATGGGCGCATCATCATCATGACCGATGCCGATGTGGACGGCGCGCACATCCGCAC
>WFTY01000464.1 GCA_015485245.1 Anaerolineales bacterium
AGTGGGTATCATCATTTGCAGCAGGATGAAAAAGAAAATCCAGCGCTTGCCGAAGAACTGATAATTTGCCAGCGCGAATCCGGCCAACACAATGGTGACCAGTTGCACGGCAAGGATCATCAGCACGACGACGACTGTGTTAATGTAGTACTGATCAAAAGGGGCCAGCGACCAGGCGCGCAGGTAATTCTCAAAAGTCAGACGGCTGCCAAACCACACATCGCCGCGGCTCATGGCTTCCGCCGCCGGTCGGAAGGAGGCCACCAGCGCCCACAGCACCGGCACCGACCACATCAAAGCCAGGCCAGCGGCGAACAGGTCGGTCAGCCAGCGCCCCAGACGCCCTAACAGCGCGCCAAGCGAGACACGCGTTTCCATCTCAGGCTTCCCTCCGTTCAGAGATGACAAAGTTCGTCACCGTGAAAGCCAGCAGCACCACCACAAAGATCACCGTGATGGCCGCTGAAGCGCCGATATCCTGATATTCAAAACGCTCCAGCCATAGTTCAAAGAGCAGCACGGTGCTGGCGCGGCTCGGCCCGCCGCTGGTGAGCACAAAGATGTGATCTACCGTGCGAAAGGCATCAATAAAAGCAATGATGGTGATGAACACCGTGGTGCGGCGTAGCAGAGGAAAGGTGATCTGCCATAAAGTTTGCCAGCCGTTGGCGCCGTCCAGCGCAGCGGCCTCGTACACGTCCGCCGGCAGATTTTGCATCCCCGCCAGGTAGAAGATCATATAATAACCGGCATTCTTCCAGATGGCGACGATGATGACCGCCAGCAACGCCAGCGAGGGATTGCCTGTCCAGTTCTCCGGTCCACTATACCCCAGCGTGCGCAGCGCGGTGTTGAACAGGCCGTACCCCGGCGTGAAGAAGAACATCCAGATAGTGGCCGCGCTGACCATTGGCAACACCATCGGGTGAAAGAACGCCAAGCGGAAGAGCCCGATGCCGCGCATCTTGCGGTTGACCAACAAAGCAAAAAGAAAGCCCAACACAATGCTGATCGGCACGGTGCCCAGGATGTACTTCAGCGTGTTGAGGATAATCTGCCGAAAATAAGGATCGGCGAATAGATCAAGATAATTACCCAAGCCGACAAAGGTTGGCTCCCGGAAACGGGCAATGTTCATCCGCTGGCGAAAGAAGCTTTGATAAATCGAAAGCAACACCGGCCAGGCGGTGAACAACGCCACGAAAAACGCCGTGGGAAACAGCAAAATGTAGGGCAAAAGTGGGGGCGACTTGCGAAGAGCTCGTGAAGACAAAAACGACCTCCAGCGATAAAAACAGATGACAGCCACATTATATCGTGACTGTCATCTGTACTCCGTTTGAGCAATCGTTTACGGGCAGAAATCCGCCAGTGCAGCTTCGGCCTCCTGCTGGGCGGCGGCCATCGCCTCGGCTGCGTCCATCTCGCCGTTGTAGGCGCGTTGCAGGTAATCGTGGAAGATGTTGCGCACCTGACCGAGGTTCTGGGTGGAGAGCTCGGCGCCAGCGTATTGCAGCGCCTCGCGGGTCGCCAGGGCCTGCGGCACCTCAGCCACATGGGCCTTCATGGCGTCAGTATCCCAAGCGCTGGCGCGGCTGGCGATATAGCCGGTCTGGATACTGAAATCCGCCACGTATTCCGGGCGAGTGACAAACTCGACAAACTTCCAGGCGGCATCCTGTTGTTCGGGGGGCACGTCCTTGAGGATGTAGAAGTTGCCGCCGCCAGGGACGCTGGCGTAGGTGCCATCCTCTTTACCGGGCAGAGGCATCACCCCAACCTCGAAATCCGCCTGTTCGAGGATCCCGCTCAGGCTGCCGGAGGAATGTACGATCATCGCCGTCGAGCCGCTGGCGAAATCGGTCGGGGCGGTGGCCCAAACGCCCTGCACGCCCGCGGGCATGGCGCCATATATCGCGGAGAGGTCAATGTAGAACTGCACGGCGTCAATCACAGCGGGGTCATCGAAGACCACGGTACAGGCATCCTCGAGGATGTTCTGTCCCGCGCCGATGGCCAGCGGCTGGAAGAGCCAGTACGGCCAGCCGGAGGGATATTGCAACCCCCAGTTCGTGGCGTCGCCATCGGTGGTGGTCAGCGCCTGGGCCGCCTCAGCCCAGCTCTGCCAGCTCGTCGGCGGCTCCAACCCGGCCTCCTTGAACATATCGGCATTGTAGTACATCACCACCGCGCTGCGCTGGAAGGGGATGCTCCACAACTTGCCGTCATAATAGGAATTCTCTAAAAAGGCCGGCAGGAAGTCGCTCAGGTAGGCATCGCCACCTTCCATGCCGTTGACGAAGTCATCCAGCGGAACGATGTAATCAGCATTGATCAGGTCATAGAGGCTGGTGGCCAGCATCACCGCCAGGGCGGGAGGTTGTCCGCCACCATCAATCGTGGTCTGGATGGCGGTTTGTACATCGCCATAGCCGCCGGAGAAGACCGGCTCCACCGTGATATAGGGATACTCCGCCTGGAAAGCTTCAATATACCCCTTGAGGATATCAGCGATAGGGGCGTCCACCGCCACCGGGTAGAACACCTGGAAGGTGACCGGTTCAGGAGCAGCCTGCTCTGCCGGGGCAGCCTCTTCCGCAGGAGCGGACTCTTCTGCGGGGGCAGCCTCCTCGGCAGGGGCGGCTTCTTCTGCGGGGGCAGCCTGCTCCGCCGGGGCGGCCTCTTGCTGCGCGGCTGGTTCAGCCGGGGCCGCTGGTTTGCAAGCAGCCAGTACGCCAATCAGCAGGAAAGCCAACAGGACGAGAAACACTTTAAGGGTACGCATCTTTCGTTCTCCTTTCTCCACTTGAGAAACCATCCTTATGCCGTGCGGAGCATCCGCACGATGTTCAACTCCACAATATCCGAATTGAAACAGATTTTGCTGTACATCACCGGGCGGTTGTCCACCGTGTAGATGGTTGACCGCACGCTGAGGATCGGCGTTCCCTCTGCCAGTTCAAGATATTGTGAAATTTCCGGGTCAAGCGCCGCCGCCCGAATGCTGGATTGAATCTGGTGCAAAGGAGTATCAAGCGAGGCGGCTAAAAAACGAACCATACTGCCGTCAAACGTGTCCCAGTCTACCTTCGTCACGTCAATAAAAGGGGCGATATAGTCATCCACATAAATCACCGGGCGCTGGTCAGCACGCACCAGACGCTTGATGTGCGGCACCGTTTCATCGGTTGATATACCCAGCACATCGCGCACATCCGCGGGGGGAATTTCGGGGCCCATTGCCAGAGTCTGGAAGATGGGCGTATAACCGCCATCTTGAATAATCTGTGCAAAGGGGGAAAATTCGTTGAGCGAATCGCGGATCACGGGGGAGTGTGCCACAAAGGTGCCGATGCCATGTCGCCGAACGATAATCCCCTCATTCTCCAATGAAATATACGCCTCGCGCAGCGTATTCCGACTAACCCCCAACATCTTCGCCATCGTCGCCTCGGAGGGGAGCTGGTCGTTGCGCTGAAGGTGATTCTGGCTGATGTAATTCAGCAAGTAGGCTTTGACCTGATGTAACCGCGTGCTGGTGTTGATCGCCATAGATTGATCCCAGGGAAACGCGAAGAGATTGGACGTCCAACTTCTTACAGTATACAGGGAAAAAAGACGCTGTCAATACCCAATCCCCCAAAACAACGTTATCAGTCAACACTTACACAGCTGGAGACAAAAACCACGGAGACGATGACTATCAACTGGCTTTGGGTCCCACCAGGGCGGCGCTCAACGCTTCGCGCAGCGAGCGCGCTTCCACAATCTCAATTCCCTTCGGCCAGGGTTCGCCCTTGCGCAGGCGACGCGGCACCACGGCGCGCTTGAACCCCAACTTGGCGGCCTCGCGCAGGCGGGCGGGCATCTGGCCCACCATACGCAGTTCGCCCGAAAGGCCGACCTCGCCAATCAGCACCGCGTCGGCGCGCACGGGGATGTCTTTCACCGAGGAGGCAATCGCCGCGGCCACGGCCAAATCCGCAGCCGGTTCGCTGATTTTCAGCCCGCCGATCACGTTGACGAAGACATCCTGCTCCGCCAGGCGCACCCCTACGCGCCGCGTCAGCACCGCGGTGATGAGCAACAAGCGATTGAAATCGATGCCATTGGGCGTGCGCCGTGGGTTGCCAAAGCTGGTTGGGCTGGTAAGCCCCTGGATCTCCACCAGCAAGGGGCGCGTACCCTCCATGGTCACCGCGATGGCCGAGCCGGGAGCGTTGACCATGCGCTCAGCCAAAAACACTTCAGACGGGTTGGTGACTTCTATCAGCCCATTGTCACGCATTTCAAACACGCCGACTTCGGAAGTCGCCCCATAGCGGTTTTTGACGGTGCGCAGCAAGCGGTAGCTCTGAAAACGGTCGCCCTCCAGGTAAAGCACCGCGTCCACAATATGCTCCAGGACGCGCGGCCCGGCAATGGTCCCTTCTTTGGTGACATGACCGATGATGAACACCGTGATCCCCGAAGTTTTGGCCAGCTCCCGCAGGCGGGAAGCTGTTTCGCGCACCTGAGAGACCGACCCCGCCGAAGAGGTCAGCGCAGGCAGATATGCCGTCTGGATGGAATCCACAACCACCAGTTGAGGCTTGACCTCCTCCACCTGCTGCAAAATCACATCCAGGTTGGTCTCCGTCACCAGGAAGAGGTCATCCGGCATCGCCTGCTCGCCGAGGAGGCGCAAAGCGCGCATCTTGATCTGCTTTTCCGATTCCTCGCCGGAGATGTAGAGCACAGTATACTGCCGCGCCATCGCCAGCGTAGTCTGCAACAAAAGCGTGGACTTGCCGATGCCGGGGTCGCCGCCGATGAGCACCACCGAGCCGGGAACGATGCCCCCGCCGAGAACGCGAGAGAATTCCTCCAGCGGCACCGGGATGCGCTCTTCCGCATCGCCGCTAATCTCCGGTAGGCGGCGCGGCGTGGAGCGCGCCAGGGCGCCCTGACGGCCAGGGCGAGCGCTGGTCGCCGGAGATTTTTCAACTACCTCTTCCACCATACTGTCCCACTCGCCACAACCCGGGCAGCGTCCCATCGGCCGGGCGGAGATGCGCCCGCACTGTTGACATACATACTGTGAATACGTCTTCGCCATAAATCCATCCTGTCGTCGTTGCAGACTGCTGCAGCCATTATAAACGAACAGGGCACAACACCCACGCGGGATGTCGTGCCCTGGAAAAAATCGCTTGCCTGCACTCAGGCCGCGGCGATCATCTCCTCCGACTCCGATGTCTCGGACGCCGCGCTTTCGCGTCGCAGCACAATATCGGTATCGTCCTCGTGAACTTCAACGTCCACCAGAATGGTATCTCCGGCGCAGAAATCGCCAGCCAGCAGCGCATCGGAAAGACGATCTTCGATCTTTTGCTGGATGACGCGACGCAGCGGGCGAGCGCCCATCTCCGGGTTGTAGCCCAACTCGGCGATCAAATCGGCAGCTTCGTCGCTGACCCGAATGGCGATTTCGTGTTCCTGCAAGCGCTCGGCGACCTTGGAGATCTCCAGGTTGACGATCTGACGGATGTCCTCCCGGTTAAGAGAGCGGAAGACGATCACCGCGTCCAACCGATTGACGAACTCCGGGCGGAAGGCGCGCTTGAGTTTCTTGGTAAGTTCTTTCTGCATCTCACGATAAGAGATGCGTTCCTCAAGCGATTCGTCACGCTGTAACTGAAAACCGATGTTAGTTTGGCTGATCTCCTTGGCGCCAATGTTAGAAGTCATCACGATGATGGCGTTGCGGAAATCCACCTTACGGCCTTTGGCATCGGTGAGCTGGCCTTCTTCCATGATTTGCAAAAGGATATTGTGCGCGTCGGGATGCGCCTTTTCGATTTCATCAAAGACGACGATGGAATAGGGCCGGCGGCGGATGGCCTCGGTCAGTTGACCGGCATCATCGTAGCCGATGTACCCGGGAGGCGCGCCCACCAGGCGGCTGACGGAGTGTCGCTCCATAAACTCCGACATATCCAGTTGAATAAGAGCTTCCTCACTACCAAAGAGGAAGCGCGCCAACGCTTTGGTCAACTCGGTTTTGCCCACACCGGTAGGGCCGAGGAAGACGAAAGAACCAATTGGCCGGCGGGGGTCCTTCAGGCCCGCGCGCCCGCGGCGCACCGCCTTGGCGATGGTCTCAATCGCTTCGGGTTGCCCGACGATAGCCTGCCCCAGCTCCTCTTCCATCTTCAGCAAGCGCTCCGACTCGGCCTCGGCAAGCTGCATTAACGGTACCCCCGTCCACATGGAGACAACCTCAGCGATATCCTCGCTGGTCACGCTGGGGCTGGTTTCACGATCCCAGGTGGTGCGATATTCATCCAGCTTACGCTCCAGCTCTTCTTTGCGGGTGAGCAGAGCGTCCGCGCGGGCGGTATCACCGGAGCGCAGAGCCTCCTCATACTCCGCCTTGACTTCCCGCAGCGAGGTCAAAAGCTCTTTAGTGGTCTTCGCCAGCGGGCTTTTATACATGCGCACGCGCGAGGATGCCTCGTCGATCAAATCGATCGCCTTATCCGGCAGGAAGCGATCAGAGACGTAACGCGCCGAAAGGTGCGTGGCGGCGTCGAGGGCCTCATCCAAAATGTTGAGGTGATGATGCGCCTCATACGCCGGGCGGATGCCGCGCAAGATTTCAATGGTCTCGTCCTCGGAAGGCTCTTCCACCAGAATGGGCTGGAAACGCCGTTCCAGTGCCGCGTCACTTTCAATATGCTTGCGGTATTCATCCAGCGTGGTCGCGCCGATGACTTGCAACTCCCCACGCGAGAGCGCCGGTTTGAGAATGTTGGCCGCGTCCATCGCCGAGCCGGCCGAACCAGCGCCCACGAGCATGTGCACCTCGTCAATGAAGAGGATCGCGTCGGATGATTTCAGCTCCTGAATGACGCGCTTGAGGCGATCTTCAAACTGACCGCGGTACATCGTCCCCGCCACCAGCGAGCCCACATCAAGCTGCAACACGCGCTTGCCGATCAGCGGCAAAGGGACGTCACCCGCCACGATCCGCTGCGCCAGCCCCTCCACGATGGCCGTCTTTCCCACACCGGGTTCACCGGTCAACGCCGGGTTGTTCTTGGTGCGGCGCGCCAGAATCTGCACCACGCGCTCGATCTCCATCTCACGGCCGATCACCGGGTCGAGCTTACCTTCCTCGGCCAGTTTGGTCAAATCAACCGCCAGTTGATCCACCAGCGGGGTCTTGGATTTCTTCTTGGCGGCGCTCTCCGCCGATCTGCCGCGCGGGCGTCGCGTCGGGCGCGACGGGGGTTCATCGCTGGCCGTCTCTTTCAACACCCGATCCACCTGCCGGCGGATCTGATCGGGGGTAACACCAAGCTGGCGCAGAGCATCGATCGCCACACCTTCATTCAGATCCATCAGCCCAAGCAACAGATGCTCCACACCGATGTAATGATGACCCAGGCGGCGCGCCTGCTCCATCGCCAATTCCAGCACTCTTTGCGTCCCAGGAGAAAGCTCAGGACGCCGTGCGGGGTAATCCCCCATGCCAACCAGTCGCTCGACCACGCGTTGCACGCGCGGCAATTCCAGTCCCAGCTCGCGCAGCACGCGCCCGGCCACACCGCCGTCTTCTCTCATCAGCCCTAACAGCAGATGTTCTGTTCCGATATGCGAATGCCGCATGCGCTCAGCTTCTTCGTGAGCGAGGCTCAAAACCCGTCGTGCTCGCTGGGTAAAGCGCTCAATATTTGCCATAGCACTACCTCCTGAGAGAGCGAGACGCCTCTGTAAAGGATGATTGATCGCACGTGCTGCTCACATCCAGTTTCCTGACGCCACCGCCTCGGGGGGAAAGTTCTTTATACTGTTAATCACCCATTAGCCTGGATGGCTTTAGGGCACACTGTTGCCCGGCTTGTCAGCCGCGGCGTGTCCATTTTGATACGAATTCGTCTGGGTAGAGGGATGTTACCGGCCAGGTCACCTGCGATCGATCAGCAACCTGGTTCGTCGATGCCGGGAGGTGTTACTACCCGATTGCAGGTTAAGCCAATTCTACCAGAGACTATCTCGTTTGCGACTCTTTTTCGCCTCGGAAGGATGTTTCTTACAAGAATCTAATCTCACCGTCTGTGCTTAAGATGCGCTGAACGCAGAAAAGTTACCCGCAATGATCGTAATTAGAAAAAACGGGCGCACCGAGGTGGATGCGCCCGCTTGATATGCTTGCAAATTGTCGCCGTTCAGGCAGAGGCTTCCTCTGGCTCCGCGGCTTCCAGGTTCCCTTCTTCCACGGCTTCTGCAACCTCATCCACGGCGGCATCCTCTTCCTGCTCAACGGGCGCAGTGTCATCTTCGGTAGCAGCAGGCTCAGGGGTAACAGTCTCAGTCTCCTCCGCTACCTCCGCTGCAGGCTGTCCCTCCGCCTCGGTGTCGTCAAACGCCGATTCAAAGGTGGCATCCACCTCATCCTTGACCATCTTCCAATCGAGGTCGATGTAAGCGCCCGAATCCACCTTGCGCAGGCTGAGGCCAATGCGGAACTTATCACGATCAATGTTGATGATACGCAGGGTCAGCGTGTCGCCCACTTTGACCACTTCCCTGGGGTGTTCCACGCGGTCGGCGCTCAATTCGGAAATGTGGATCAGGCCCTCCAGGTCGCGATCTTCCAGGCGGGCAAAGGCGCCGAATTCGGTCAAATGGGTGATCGTCCCCTCGACCAACTGGCCTTCCTTCAGATCCTTGACCTTGGCCAACCAGGGATTTTCCTGCAGAGCACGGATGGAAAGCCCGATGCGCTTGCGCTCTTGATCCAGGCTGATGACCTTGACTTGAACTTCCTGCCCGATCTTAAGCACATCCTTGGGGTGCTTGATGCGCTCCCAGGAAATCTCTGAGAGATGCACCAGGCCATCCGCGCCGTCGATGTTGACAAAGGCGCCGAAATTCGCCAGGCTGGTCACGCGGCCGGTCGTCACCATGCCCACTTCCAGGTCCGCCAACAGGCGCTCCTTGAGCATCTCGCGCGTCTCGCTCAACGCCTTTCTCTCCGAAAGGATCAGGCGGCGGCGCTCGCGGTCGACTTCCACAACGGCGACCTCAATCGGCTCGCCGACCAGTTTGCTCCAGCGCTTCTCCGGGGTATCCCCGCTTGTGCGGCGCATCAGGCTGATCTGCGAACCGGGCACAAAACCGCGCAGCTGACCAATGGGGACCAACAAACCGCCCTTGTTGTACCCGGCGATCACGCCCTGATAGGTTTCGCCAGACTCTTTCAGTTGTTCCACCAGATCCCAGTCTTCGGCCTCCTTGGCGCGTGTGTAAGAAACAGCCAGGTTGCCGTTGCGATCTTCGGTGGAAAGAACATACACGTTGATTGTGTCGCCGACCTTGAAGTTCTCCAGGGTCTCGGCGTCAATCTGATCGAGCTCACGCCCGCTGATCACGCCCTCCGATTTCGCCCCGATGCTGACGAGAATTTCAGAATTGGAGATCGCAGCAATCATGCCTTCCCGAATCTCCCCCACGCTAGGGAAATCGATTTCCAGACCCTGCTCGTCGAGCAGTTGTTCCATTGAGGGTTGCGGTTCGGAGGTCTCTGTGACTTCCTCTTCCATGAGATTCTCCGCGACGCGAGCTTCACTTTCAGTCATAATAATTTGTACACTCCAGAGTTTATAAGATCAGGGACACATTATACGCGCGAAAAGGGAACTTGACAACCTGTTGTGGTAAGATTGGCAAAACTCTAATCTTCAAGAAGGTACCATGCCCACGATCTATCCCTTCACAGCCATTGTCGGCCAGGAGCGCATGAAGCGCGCACTGATCCTGAACGCGGTCTACCCCCAAATCGGGGGTGTGTTGATTCGGGGAGAGCGCGGCACAGCCAAATCCACGGCAGCGCGCGCCCTGGCGGAACTGTTGCCGAAAGTGAAAGTCATTCGCGAGTGCCGTTTTGGCTGCGATCCAGACAGGCCCTCCACCTGGTGCACAGAGTGCAAAACGCGCCCGGATTTCGAGATCGAGTATCACCCCACCCCCTTCGTCAACCTGCCGGTCTCAGCGACCGAAGACCGCGTGGTCGGCACGCTGGATATCGAAAAAGCCATCCAGAAAGGGGAGCGACATTTTGAGCCGGGCGTGCTGGCTGCGGCCAACCGCGGCTTGCTCTACATTGACGAAGTCAACCTGCTTGACGACCACGTGGTTGACCTGCTGCTTGATTCTGCCGCCATGGGGATGAACATCGTCGAGCGCGAGGGGATATCCTTCAGCCACCCGGCGCGCTTCATCCTGGTGGGGACGATGAACCCCGAGGAGGGCGATCTGCGCCCGCAGTTGCTCGACCGTTTCGCCCTCTCCGTGGACATCCACGGCATCCGCACGCCGCAGGATCGCGTCTTCATCATGGAGCGCAACCTGGCTTTCGAGGCCGATCCAGAAGGGTTCCGCCAGCAATGGCTGGAGAAGGAACATGAGCTATCCAAGCGCATCGAGCACGCTCGCGACCTGGTCGCCCAGGTGAAATACTCCCGGCGCGACCTGCTCTCCATTGCTGCCTTGAGCGCCTCGCTCAACGTGGACGGCCACCGCTCAGACCTGGTCATCCTCAAAGCAGCGCGCGCCCACGCGGCCTTCGAAGGCCGCGGGCAGATCACCGAACGCGACATCGCCCTGGCAGCGGAGCTGGCCTACCCCCATCGCATCAAGCGCGGCCCCTTCGACCAGGCCGACTTGAGCTTCGACGAACTGCAAGAGCGCATCGAGCAGCTTCAGGGCGCCTCCACGCCGATGGAAGAACGCCAACCCGACCAGGACGCCTCTCAGATG
>WFTY01000465.1 GCA_015485245.1 Anaerolineales bacterium
GCCAAGGGGTTGAAGTTGGTCTCGCGATCAAAGGCGTCCATCCCCTCCGCCCGCTTGAGCGCGTTGACCACCAGGTAGGTCAGCGGCGTCGCCAGGGTCTCATAGGCGACCTTGAACAGCCATTGGGAGAGGATCGCCTGCGCCAGCCCATCGGGGGGGAAAATGCCGTAAAACGCCAGGGTGATGAACAGCGCCGAATCCACCCCCTCGCCCACGATGGTGGAGCTGATCGTCCGCAACCACAGCCAGCGCCCCTCGGTTTTTACCTTTAACTTAGCCAGCACAAAAGCGTTCAGGAACTCCCCGGCCAGATAAGCGACGAACGAGGCCGCCAGCAGACGCGGGGTAAAGCCCAGGATAGCTTGATAGGCCTGTTGCGCAGCCGAGGGAGTCTCAAAGGCCCCGGCCGCCCAGAAGGGCGCAGCGGGCAGCAGCCCGGCGATCCAGATGGCTCCCACCGCCAGCAAGTTGCAGGCGAACCCCGTCCAGATCACCTGGCGGGCGCGGGCATAGCCGTAGACCTCAGTGAGCACATCCCCCAAAATGTAGACCAGCGGGAAGAGGATCACCGCCGCGGGCAGGAACAGCCCCAGGATGTGCACCAGCTTGACGGCGATGATGTTGGAGAGGATCAACGTGGTGACAAACACCGCCGTGACCACATGAAACCAGCGATAGTTCTCCTGTGTATTTTTCATATCCGCTCCTGGTTCAGCGCACCGCCGCTTTAGCCTCAGGCGTCTTAACGTGCTCGGCCTCCACCGTGATGGTGATGCCGCCGCGAATGTTGAAGGCGCCGATTACTTTGCAGTAGTGCGGGTCGAGCACAGCCACCAGATCATCGAGGATTTTGTTGGTCACGTGTTCGTGAAAAGCGCCCTCGTCCCGGTAGGACCACAAATACAGTTTGTAAGACTTCGATTCGACGATCTTTTTATCGGGCACATATTCCACCGTGATGGTGGCGAAATCCGGCTGCCCGGTGACCGGGCACAAACAGGTGAACTCGCTGGTCTCCAGGCGGACGAGGTAATAACGCCCCGGCGTGCGGTTAGGAAAAGCCTCCAGATGTTTGCTCGGCTCAGCCTTACGGCCCAGCATGGTGATGTCGCTCAGGTCTTCGGGTTGGGTCAGGCTCATAATGGGTACCTCCAACAAATAGCCGCGAAAACTCACAGAAAAGCCCCCAAAACAGGGGGCTACAGCTGTGGGCGGAACAGGACTCGAACCTGCGACCTCTTCTTTGTAAGAGAAACGCTCTAACCAGCTGAGCTATCCGCCCAATGGGGGAATTATACCGCGGGAGAGGAAAGTTTTGCAACCGCGGCGAGCACAGCGTCGTAATCGGCAGGCAGTTCGAGCGGCGGGTTGGCATAGCGGGCGGCGATGCCCTCCAGCTCCCCGCGGTGGTAATCCACTTTGAAGCGCGAGAACTTCAGGCCGTGGGCGGTGGAGATCACCACCACGCGCTCGTGGGGTTTCACTTCGCCGCGCGCCAGCAGTTTGAACAGCGCACCCAGCGCCACGCCGGTGTGCGGGCAGGCATACAGCCCGGTGCGGTCGGCGCGGGCCGAGGCGTCGGCCAGTTCCGCCTCGCCGACCTGCTCCACAATGCCGTTGAAGGCGCGCAAAACCTTGACCGCTCGCTCATAACTGACCGGGTTGCCTATCTGAATGGCGCTGGCGAGGGTCTTCTTCGCCCTGACCGGCTCGAAGGTCTTGAACCCTGTGAGGTAGCTGCGGTAGAGCGGGTTGGCGTGCTCGGTCTGGGCGGCCACCAGGCGCGGCAAGCGCTCGATCAGGCCCAAGGCCTTCATCATCAGCAGGCCCTTTCCCAGCGCGCTGATGTTGCCCAGATTGCCGGAGGGGATGATGATCCAGTCCGGCGGCTCCCAGCCGAATTGCTCCACAATCTCAATACCAACCGTCTTTTGCCCCTCCATGCGCAGCGAGTTCATCGAGTTCGCCAGGTAGATCTCCGGGTTCTCCGCCAGGCGCTGGACGATAGCCATACAGCCGTCAAAATCAGTATCCAGCGAGAGCACAGTAGCGCCGTTGGCGATTGGCTGAATCAACTGTTCCAGCGAGACCTTGCCCCGCGGCAGCAACACCACCGCGGGGATACCCGCCGCAGCGGCGTAAGCCGCCAGCGCCGCCGAAGTGTCCCCCGTCGAAGCCGCCGCCACGGCGCGGATCGGCTGCCCATCGGCGATCATCTGCTTGACCACCGAGATCAGCACGGTCATGCCCAAATCCTTAAACGAGCCAGTGTGGCTGTTGCCGCACAGCTTGATCCACAAATCCGGCAGGCCGATTTCGGCTCCCAGCCGCTCAGCCCAAAACAGATTGCTGTGCCCCTCGTACATCGAGACCACGTTCTCCGGGGCCACCTGTGGGCAGACCCATTCCTTTTTGCCCCACACACCACTGCCGTAAGGCCATTCGTGGGTGTGGGTGCGGCGGTCAAAGAGCGCCTTCCACTCCCCGGGGGAGCGGTCGCGCAGGGCATCCAGATCGTGCTCCACGTCCAGCAAGCCGCCGCAATCCTCGCAGCGGTAGACGATCTCGTAAATCGAGTAGCGCCGCCCGCAGCCGCGCACACATTCGTACCAACTGGTATATGTCATTGTTCGCTCCGAACATCATCAACCGAACACACCACTAAAGGACACAAAGATGCACAATGCTCTTTGTGTTCCTTCGTGTCCTTCGTGGTTAACCTCAGAGTCTCTCCTGCAGGAGGTTTCACTCTCCAACCACGTCCGTCTCAATCCGATGGATGGGCTGCGCCCCCTGAGCAGCCTGTTCGGTCGCGGGGACGGAAGCCTCGTCAGGTTTATCCGAAAGCCCAAACAACAGCGCGCCCTCCGCGCGCCAGGCCAGCGCCTGGGTTTGCACCTCGCGGGTGAGCACGATCTCCTCAGCCAGTTTCTGCTCCACAGGGGCTTCGACCTCCAATTGGCCCATGCGGGCCGCCGTGGCGCGGTACTCGTTGCGGCGGAACGCCTTGAAGGGGGTGGGATCGCCCGCGGCGACGCGCGCCGCCACCTGCTGGTGCATCTCCCGCAAAGCAGGGGAAAGCGCCGCGGCGCGCCTGCTCACCTCCGCGAGAAAACCTTCAAAGGAAGGGATGGCCCCCGAACGAATCCCGTCCATCAGTTCATCCAGGGTAAAAACTTCGCTCCCCAGGATCAGACACAGGTACACCAGGTAGTCCTGGTTATCTGTAGTAAAAGGATGAAACTCAACCCGATTCAGCGAGTGGTAGGCGGCCTCAAACAGGCGAGGGGCAAAGTCATCTCCCAGCAAGGCGCGCGCCGTCTGAAAGGCGGCCTCCACCCGCACACGATCGATCACATGGTCGTTGCGTCCACGCGCGCCCAGGGTGGTCTTGTCCAGGTCGATCAACACAGCGGTATCCTCATCCACGGGAAAATCCTGATCGGCGCGCCAGGCATCGAAGGCATCCAGCGCCGCCCAGCGGTTGGCGGCATACAGGCGGGCGTAAGCGCTCAGGCGTTCCACCTCGTGCGCCGCGGCTTCGCCAGGGCGCTCCGCACCGATGAAAGCCAGCCCCGGCCACTCCCCCGCGGCGCAAATGTTGGCGAAGGCGCGCCCGTCATTAAGGCGCGTATCCCCCAGAAAGAGCACCCGCTTGAGCGCGGGCCGCGCCGCCCGCAAGATACGCACGATCACCGCGGCGTATGCCGGCGTGCTCTTGCGCGGCACCACGCCCGCCGGCAAACCGACTTCAGCATGCACCTCCGCCAGCGCGGGCAGCGCGGGGTCAAGGGGCCGCAAATTGCGGTAAACGACCGCATCATCGAGGAAATCGCTCACCCGTGCGCGTCCAAAGGCCTTCATAGAACGTTCCTTTCAATCCACGGTGCGCCCTTCAATACGCACAGCGCTGTTGCTCCGTGCTGCTCAGGACGCATCCAACTCAAGCAAGGTAGCCGCGCGCCACCAGCAACTCGGCGTTGAGGATCGAGCCGCTGGCCGCACCGCGCAGAGTGTTGTGCACCACGCTGACCATGCGCAAATCCAGCAACGGACAGGGTCGCACGCGCCCCACCGTAACCGCCATCCCCGCCGCGGCGGCGCGATCACGGCGCGGCTGCGGGCGATCAGCCTCAGGCCGCACCAGCACAGGATGCGCGGGAGCGCTGGGCAAATCCAGGCCGGGGAAGGTCGCCAGAGCGCGAACAGCTTCCGCAGGCGTGGGCGGGCGCGCAAAGCCCACCGAGATCGCCAACGTATGCCCGTCGAAAACTGGGACGCGATGAGTCTGCGCGCTGACAACAAAGTCTGCCGAACGGCGTTCGCCCTCCACCAGTCGTCCCAGCAAAATATGCGCCTCGCTCTCGATTTTCTCCTCCTCGCCAGGGATGTAAGGAATGACGTTATCATGGATATCCAAGTAGGAAACGCCCGGATACCCCGCCCCGGAGACGGCCTGCATGGTGGCCACAAAAACCCGCTGCACGCCGAAGGCCTCGTCCAGCGGCTTGAGAGTCATCGCCAGGCCGGTGGTGGTGCAGTTCGGGCTGGTGACGATGAACCCGCGCCAACCGCGAGTACGTTGCTGGCGTTCAATTAACGCCAGGTGATCGCCGTTGACCTCCGGGATGAGCAACGGCACATCAGGCGCCTGGCGGAAAGCCGAGGCATTGGAGCACACCGCGTACCCGGCGGCGGCGAAGCGCGGCTCGATCTCGCGGGCGTGGCTGGCAGGCAGAGCGGAGAACACCAACCGGACGGGCAGATTAGGCTCCGAGGGAAGCAGCGGCAGGTCGCCCGCTGCAGCGGGCGGATCGCCATCCAGCACCCAGCGGATTTCGCCGTAGCGCTGGCCTTCAGTGCGCGCCGAACCGGTGACGGCGACCAGTTCGAACCAGGGATGCCCGGCGAGCAATTGCACAAAGCGCTGCCCCACTGCGCCGGTCGCGCCCAGCACGGCTACAGGGATTTTGGTTTGCATAGGGTTGGTAAGTTGCATTGGTCTGATTGGTTGGGTGATTTGTGGAACGGATTGAGTTGGTCGGTTCAGTTTGTTTCGGCAAGCATCTCAGTGTGGATATGACGCACGGCTTCTTCGGCGTCATCATCGGCGACCACCAGCGAAATACTGAACTCCGAAGAACCTTGCGCGATGGCGATCACGTTGATGTGTGCTCTGCCCAGAGCGCCAAACACCCCCGCGGCCACGCCGGGGGTCTCACGCAGCGCCGCGCCGACCACCGTCAGGATGGTGACGTCGTCTTTTGACCAGATGCGGTCAATATCACGACGCGCCAGCTCCAGCGCCATCTCCGCCTCCAGCGAGGCGATCACCTCCGCCGAGCTGCCTGTGGGGATCACAAAACTGATGGACTGTTCCGAGGAGGCCTGCGAGATCATCAACACGCTGGCACCGGTGCGGGCGACGGCGGCGAAGGTGCGCGCCGCGATACCGGGGACGCCTAACATGCCGCGCCCTTCCACGGTGATCATGCTCAACCGGGGGATGGCTGCAATGGGGGTCACGGGCCCAGAGCGGGTCTGTGAATCGGCGGTGATGCGCGTGCCGGGGTACTCCGGGTTGAAGGTATTCTTAACCCACAGAGGGATATCCCGGTCTACGATCGGGCGGATGGTTTTAGGGTGCAGCACCTTAGCCCCAAAATAAGCCAGTTCGCGCACCTCGTTGAAGGAAAGCTCCGGGATCACCCGCGCATCAGGGACGATGCGCGGGTCGGCAGTCATCACGCCATCCACGTCCGTCCAGGTCCAGACCTCAGCAGCGTCCAGACAAGCGCCCAGGATGGCAGCCGTGTAATCGCTGCCGCCGCGCCCCAGGGTGGTAATCGTCCCTGTGGGAGTAGCCCCGATAAAGCCGGTCACCACCGGGATAACGCCCGCCCCAAGGAGGGGCAACAACTCCGCACGCGTCCGGCTACGGGTAGCCTGCATATCCGGCACGGCGTTCTGGTGGGCGTCATCGGTGACGATCAACCGGGTGGCGTCCACCGCCTGGGCGGCCAACCCAATCTGCCGCAGCACAGCCGCCACTACACGGGCGTTCAGCCGCTCCCCTAAAGAAGTGATCGCATCCATCTCTCGCGGGGTAGCTTGCTCGCCGCCGAGGCTGCTGCAATATGCATCCAGCTCCCGGAAAAGCTGGTCGATCTCAGCGATGAGTTTGGCGCGCTCCTCGCCGTCCGGGATCAGCGCGGTGATGACCTCATCGTGCCATGTCCGCAAATCCGCGAGCCGGCCCTGGCAAGAGGAGACATCCGCGCGGCCCGCCACATGGGCAATATCAATCAGCGCGTCGGTGACTCCGCGCATCGCCGAGACAACCACCGTCAACTGCTCCCAGCGAGCAGCCTGCGCCTGCACAATGGCCGCCGCCTGGCGAATCGCCTGCGCGCTGCCCACTGACGTGCCACCAAATTTCATTACCAGCGTACTCATAACACCTCACCAAAAAAGGATTCCCGACATTATACACGCGAAATGCCGCCTGATAGAACGAAAAAGCGGGACGAATGAAAAACTCGTCCCGCTTTTCTTGCTTTGCGGCCGCTTCGCGGTCGTCAAGCGCTTAAGGCTGGTACGTAACGCTCAACGTGGTATTGGTGCACATGAGATAATCCGCCAAACCATCATTGTTGGTAGCCTGGAAAGGATGGAAACGCACCTGAAAGTAAGTTGCGCCAGCGTCAACGCGCGCCTGCAAGCGGTCTTTCACGTCCACAGCGCCTACTGGAAGAGCGGTGATCTTCATAATGGCGCTGCTGGTGACGTTAAAGTCAGGTTGGTCCAGAGGTAAGTTGTACTGCACCTCGCCAAGCCAGATTCCACCCAGGTTGGTGAAAGGATCACGCGTGGCCGTACAGTTCACATTGAGCGCGGCGCTGATCACCGTCGCCCCGCTCATCGTGGAGATATCAAAGCTGAGATAACCACGCGCCTGGCCGTCAGCGCCTGTATCTCCCGCCGCCACCGAGGAGGGAACGTTCAGGGGCGGGTCGTAGAGCGTACCGCTGCCGTTGGGCACGCGCTCCAACGTAACCGAAACGGGAGCGGGCGCGGCTGGCGTGTCCGTCGGCGGGGGGAAGACTTCCACTTTAACCCAGAATGGCTTATCCGCCGAAGCACCCAGGCCAAAAACCACATTATCGGATGAGCGCAGCAGGAAATTCCCCTGGTAGGCCCCCGGCGCATCCGGCGCCACCAGATCGACCGAGACGTCCACGGTCTCGCCGGGGTTGACCACACCGCCAGTCAACTGCACCGCGTCCGGCGCACCCATCCGGTCGCCGTGGCTGAAGATCAGGCGATAGCCTGAGGTCCAGGGACACGAACCGATGTTTTTCAGCCGCCAGGTCTTGGTGAAGGCGGATCCCGCAAGCACGTCGGCGCCATCGGGATAGGTGACATCAGCCACGAAGCTGGCCCAGTTGCAGGGGATCGGCGTCGGGGTTGCTGGTGGCTGTCTCTTATACACATCTCC
>WFTY01000466.1 GCA_015485245.1 Anaerolineales bacterium
GTCCCAGCATGGTCACCGAGACCAGCGAGGCAGGGAGATGCCCCTGGGCATAATTAATCACCATCCAACCGGCCACCTGCACAAACAAGCCCGTCGCCAGGAACAACCCCCAGGTGAACGCCGGATAACCCCACAACGCCGCGCCCAACACCAGGTTGACTCCCAGCAACGTCACCGCCGAGGCCGTGGTGCTGACCCAGAAATAGGGCAGCGTACCGATAGCATCCCGGGCGCGCTGAGTGACCAGATAATAGCCGCCGTAAAACACCGCTGCCCCCAGGCCGAGTAAGCCGCCGCTTTCCAGCACAGCCCCTGCCTCCGGGTCGCCTCCCAGCACCATCGCCGCGCCACCGAGCGCCAGCAACGTCCCCAGCCAGAAGCCGACAGGTTGCCGCTCGTCAAAGAGCAGCCAGGAGCCAAACCCCACCCACAACGGCGCGGTGTTGGCCATCAACGTCGGCACCGTCGCCCCGCTGCGCATGATGCCGGTCGTCCACAGGGTCAGATCAGCGCCGAAGAACACGCCGCCCAGCACAGCCAGCCACAACCCTCGCCGCGTCCCCAGAGACCGCTGCTTTCGCCGGGTCCCCGCCAGAAAGGGCAACGCCATGACCAGCGAGCCAATCGCCATGCGGTAGAACGCCGTCACCGTGCCGGGCGCGTCCGCCCAACGGACGAAGATGGCTGAGAAGCCCAGGCTGAGCACGCCCAACACCAGCAGGAGATACGCCGATGGAATAGATTTGGCTTTCACAGAGGCTCCTTTTGCGCACCGCACCTCAAAAGCAGGAATTATAATCCCATCGGCGCGACTTGACCAAACCTTGAAGGCGTGTAGAATTAACCCCACGGGCCGGTGGCGGAATGGCAGACGCAGGGGACTTAAAATCCTCCGGTGGAGACACCGTGTGGGTTCGACTCCCACCCGGCCTACAGGCACAAAGGAGCGACACTTCTGCCAGGAGTCTCGCTCCTTGTTCGTATAAAGGTCTCGCGCGTACAAGCGGCCAGAGGGGATTCTGGTTTATACTTGAATGCACTCGTCTATGAACACACAATCCAAACCCTCTTCGCCCAGGCGCACCCTCCTCATCTGGGGAGTGATCGCCCTGTACACCCTGATCCTGCCCTCCGCCATCCTGGTCTATCGCCGGCTGGAGAGCGCTATCGGGCAACAGGCCACGGGGAGGATTCCGCTCTACAGCGTACTCATCCTTGGCGTGGCTTACGTGTCCTTCGGCTACGCCCGCAACAAAACGCTCCTTCACCTGCTCTACCTGATCCCCGCGGGGGTGATCGCCGCGATCATCATCCGCGCCGAATCCAACCCCAACAAACATATCCACATCCCGGAATACATATTGATGGCCTGGCTGCTCTACGCGGCGCTTTCGCGGGGATACGAGGGCGAGGGGCTTTACCTGCTGATCTTTGTGAGCGGTTCGCTGCTGGGGGTGGTGGACGAACTGGAACAGGGCCTGCACCCGCGGCGTTTCTACGGCTGGAGCGATATGGCGGTCAACAGCGCTTCAGTGCTGATCGGCATCGCCACTATCCTGGGGCTTCTCCAACGACCAACAAGCCAAAAGCGCTGGCTGCCCCAGCTCAAGCGCTACCGCTCCCTGCTGGTGCTGATCGCCTTTGGGTTCGCGGGCGCGCTGCTGACCGGCATCCGCCTGTTCGATGTTCAGGCCCTGGAGGGCTTTCAGGGCGTGTATCCCTCCTGGTTGCTGGCGTGGAACGCCCTTTTCGTCATCCTCACCCCCATAGCACTTTACCAAAGAAAGAAATCTCGCCCCACTCCGTCCGTTCCCCAGGGACAGACCACCGCCCGCCTGTGGGTGTACCCCATCCTGGGGATACTCCTGGTGATCCACGCCATCGTGCTCTACGCAGCCATAGCCGGGATCAGCTTCCGCTGAACACGCCGCAAACAAAAACGCCCTTCCCAGAGTGAGGGGGGCACCCTGAGAAGAGCAACCTCATTATGACAGAAATTTCCCCCGCGCGCAAGGGGGAAATTTTTTTCTGCGGGGGACCCCGTTTTAGCGCAATTTTTTCAATTCGGCTATACCCGTTTTACCGGTTTTACCCTATAATTGGGTGCTGTGTGCCTGCCCCAATTTTTTCACCCATTGCATAATTCTCGCCTCCCATTGGGCGGCGCGATGGCGTCATCACCCGATCGTTTTCATGCTCGCATAGCATATCTTATCAGGAAGGTTGAAATCGATGAAAGAATATCAAACCGATAAACTGCGCAACATCGCCCTCGTCTCTCACAGCAGCGCCGGAAAGACCATGCTCACCGAAGCATTGCTGCACGCCACGGGTGTGACCACCCGCCTGGGACGCATTGAAGACGGCACCACCACCTCTGATTTTGAAGAAGAAGAAATCCGCCGCGGCATCTCGCTTTCGACGGCGGTCATCCCCATTGAATACAAAGACCACAAGCTCAATCTGCTGGATACGCCGGGTTACACCGACTTCATCGGCGAGGTGATCTCCGCCCTACGGGTGGCCGATTCCGCCCTGGTGATGATCGACTCGGTGGCCGGCGCGGAAGTTGGCACCGAGATCGCCTGGTCGTATTGCGACGAATTCAACCTGCCGCGCTTCGTGGTCATCAACAAGATGGACCGCGACAATGCCGACTTCAAGAAGGCGCTTGCCTCGGTAAGCGAGATCACCGAAACGCGGCTGCTCCCCATACAGCTCCCCTGGGGCGAGAAAGCCGATTTCAAAGGCGTGATTGACCTGCTCAGCAT
>WFTY01000467.1 GCA_015485245.1 Anaerolineales bacterium
AAAACGAGGCGACCAGTAACCGCTGGTCGCCTCGTTTTTGTCAGGCTGTTATTACGATCGAAAACTAATCCAGCGCGTCGTAGCCCGGGCCGTTCTCGAAGAAATCATAGTTCGGTTGGATATCCTCGGTGAGGTCAACAACTTCGCCCGGCTCAAGCTGGCGGACGGTATCCAGGACAACCTGATTGCCGTGGTGATCGATGCCTTCATAATGGCCGGTCAGTCCAACGCGGCTGATGTATTCGCCACCTTTGGCTTCATAGGCTTCGGGCACTTCATCTTCGGGGAAGATCGCTTCGAAAGGGCACTCCGGAACACAGGCGCCGCAGTCGATGCAGGTGTCGGGGTCGATATACATCCACGGCCACTCCTCCACCGGCTTACCGGGAACGATACACTCGACGGGGCAAACCTCAATGCACCCGCTATCGCGCAAGCACAAACTGGTGATGATATACGTCATGATCGATCCTCCAATTGAAAGGAATGAAGCTGATTTCTGCTGCTAATTGTACCGCAAAACCGGTGAGCCTCCAGCGCCTTTTCCAACGCCCTGGCGCTTCCAGGGTTCATTCATCCACATAAGGCAAGGCGAGGAAAAGCGCGGCCAGCGTCTTGGCGTCCTGGATATGCCCGCTACGAGCCATGGTCAACACCTGCGGGAGAGGAATCTGCTCAACCACCAGGAATTCATCCTCATCACCGGGCAACGTTGAAGGGGATAAGTCGCGCGCCAGAAACACATGCATGTACTCAGTGGAATAACCTGGGGCACGGAAAAACTCACCCAGGGGGAGAAGCTCCCCCGCCCGCATGCCAATCTCTTCTTGTAACTCACGTTGGGCGCACACCAGCGGGTCTTCCCCCTTCTCCAACGTGCCTGCCGGCAATTCTAACAAAGCCTGCGCGGCGGCGTGACGATATTGGCGCACAAACCACACACGCTGCCGGACATCCAGCGGGAAAATCGTCACCGCGCCGTTGTGCTCAACAATATCCAGCCGGGCTTCCCGCTCACCGGGGAACTGCACCACATCCTGGCGGACGGAAAAAGCGCGCCCCTGGTAACCTATCTCGGAGCGCAACACGGCAAACACATGATCGCCCCAGGCAGGAGCTGACTCGCGCTTTGCCATCAGGGAATCTGGAGCGTTTGCCCGACGTTGAGCGAGTAAGCGCCTTTCAGGCCATTCACCGCCTCAATCGCCCGCGGATCCACATCACCAAACAGGCAGGCAATGGAATTAACCGTATCCCCCGGCTGGACGGTGTAAGAGGTGGGATGCTGACGCAAGGCGCGGTTCCCCAGGTTGAAACGCGGCGCGTCCTTGGGGATCTTCAGCACGGTGCCAGGGTAAGTCACTGAGGAGCTGGATAACCCATTGACCGCCAGCAGCGTCTCCGGGGCGATGTCGAATCGGCGGGCGATGCAGAAGGGAAATTCGCCAGGTTTCAGGGTGTAGGTATCGGGTACCGGGAAGTCCAGGTTGACCTCCTGGCTGGCGTTGTTGGCCTCTTCTTGAGCATTCGTTTGAGGCGCAGGCGGCGCGACAGTCGCTGCAGGCGGCGGAGGTGTGGCCGAGGGTTTAACGTCCTCCCCAGCGATAACCGCTTCCCCCGTCGGAGCAACGCCGCCCATCTCCGCGATGGCGGTCTGTGTTGAAATCATCGCCAACGCTTCCATCGGAGCCGGTGTACCTTCAACGATTGGGAAATCGGCTCCACTCACTGGCGCCGGCGGGGCGGAAGCGGAACGTTGACAGGCCGCTGCCCCCAGCATAACAAAAACCAACGCGATGATCACAATGAAAGGTTGCTTCTTCATGTTCTGGCTCCTTCGACGGCCAACCCTGGTATGAGGCATGCCTGCTGCCTCCATCGATGCTCAACTCGAGACCGGTAGAAGGATACTAGCATAATCAGGTTACAGCGTCAAGAAATGCAAGTTATTACGGGTTGCTACTGACACAAGAATTCCCCTCCACTCCAATGCGCGTGTCCAGACGAAAAGGCGTCAATTCTCTTGCTATAATGTTAGTAACCCCACTGGCTTCGCCTGATCGTCTCGCAAAGACCTTCAGAAATACTACGGAGGGAAAAATGAGCGCACACATTCTGATCATCGAAGACGACCCTCTCATGCAAAAACTGCACAGCAAGGTGCTGGAGAGCGCCGGCTACCAGGTCACCATGACCGCGGACGGCCTGGAGGGCACGCGCATCGCTCGCGAGCAGGATTTCGACCTGGTGATCTCCGACGTGATGATGCCTAACATGGATGGGTACGAAGCCACGCGCGCGCTGCGCGCCAACGCAAAAACAGCGCACATCCCCATCTTGCTACTGACGGCGCTGGACGACCTGGAAAGCAAGATAAAAGGTTTTGAGGCCGGAGCAGATGACTACCTGGCCAAACCTTATGAACCGGAGGAGCTGCTGGCCCGCGTGAGTGTCTTGCTCCGTCGTGGAGCGGCGACGGCCGCGCCGCGCGAGAAGCTGGCTGCGCGAGGGAAAACCATCGCTATCTTCGCTCTGCGGGGAGGGGTGGGCGTCTCATCCATAGCCGCCAACCTGGCCGTCGGGTTGAGTCAGCTCTGGGGCCAGGAATGCGCTCTGATCGACCTGGCGCTGACCGCCGGGCAAGCCGCTCTGATGCTCAACCTGCCGCTCCGCAACACCTGGGCCGACCTGGCAAACGTCGCCACCGACGAAATTGACGACGAGGTCATTGCCCAAACCATGCGACAACACGCCAGCGGCGTGCACGTGCTCTCCGCGCCGCGGCGCGTGGAGGAAAGCGAACTGGTCACTGGCGAGAAGGTTGCACGCGTGCTGGAGCTGGTGAAACAGACGTATCACTACACCGTGCTCGACCTGCCCCACAACTTCTCCGAAACCACCCTGGCCGCGCTGGACATAGCCGACACGATCCTGGTCGTCCTGACCCCTGAGCTGGCCGCGGTGCGCGCAACGGCCATGGCGCTGGACGTCTTTAACACACTGGGTTATATGAGCGATTCGATTTACCTGGTTTTAAACTGGGTGTTTGAGCGTCAGGGGTTGGATCGAGCGGACATCGAGGCCGGGCTGGGGCGCAAGATCAGCCTGGTGATCCCCTACGCCAAAGAAAAGCTGGTGCGGGCGATCAACCGCGGAATCCCCCCCGTCCTGGAAGACCCCACATCCTCTCTCGGGGCGCTGTTTGAAACGCTGGCCTTCTCGGTCAGCCGCGAGGAAGATAAAAACCAACGTCCTGCCCAACCCACCGAGGCATGGAAACGACTGGCGCGGCGCATGCGCAAACAGCATTGAAGCCCAACGTCTCACTCAACCAGGCTGGCCTGCAAAGCCTCAAGCTCCCCCACAAGCTGCTGATAGGCATCCTCCAGCGCGGCGAGCTTCTCCGGCGCTTCCGACAAATCTCCCGTTGACCCCATTTGCTCCAGCTCATAAGCCTTCTCAGCAAAATCAACCGCGCCAAACGTTTTACTATTCGATTTCAACGTGTGCGCTGAGCGGGTAAACAATTCAACATCCCCGATTTCCAGAGCCTTCTTCATCATCCGGATGAATTCCGGGCCTGTGGTGAAGAACGTCTCAATCAAATCCGCAAAGAAGGGGGCGAATTCTTCCCCCAATATCTCGCGATATTCATCCAATGCAGACGAATCCAGTACCATACTGCGCTCTCCTTTTTTCGGCCACCCGCGCGCTTTGCTCCCCCAGATTATAACAGCATCAAGACCAGGGCTATGCAGCTCGCTGAAAATACACGCGGCTGAAATCCAGATGAAAGAAAAGGACAAACGGGATGAGGCTGATCAGTACGCGGATTTCATTCACCCGGCCGAAAACCAGAATGGAGATCAGTATTAAAACCACGATGATCGCGGCTTTGTAATGTTGTGAGGAGAACCTGGGGATCAACAACACCAGATACAGGATCAAGCCCAGGAAGAACAGGCTGTTGACCACCTCCAACGATTTAAAGTTGTTGACAAACAGGTCTCTGAGGTTGTCAAGAAAGTGGTTATGATTTCCTAGCAGTTTGTTTCCGGCGTCACGGCCTACCCAGTCCAATGATGATTCGATAAACCGCAGATCACGCACCACTTTGGTATACACAACCCCTGCGACGGTCAATCCCACCCCCAGGGCTGCCTGCCCCCTCTTCTCCATGTTGAAGG
>WFTY01000468.1 GCA_015485245.1 Anaerolineales bacterium
CCTGTAAATCGTCCATCGCCGCGGCCCTCATTCGGCGTGATCCATAAACTCGCTGTGTTCAAAACGCAATTGCGCCACCTGCTCAGAGACCAGCCCCACCAGAAAAACCACCACGGAAATCGTCATCAGCATGGCCGAGGTCGGGCCGTAGGGCAGCCCCAGGAAGAACACTTTAAACAGGCCGTAGCCAAAACCAGTGAGAAACATCGAGACGCTGACAGGGATAAAGACCTTCAACGGCGAATAGAACGTGGCGATTTTGGCGATAATCAACAGGAATCGAATGCCATCCCGCAACAAACGGATTTTGCTCCTGCCCTGTCGCCGGCGGCTGGCGATGGGTACGTACGCCAGGCTGCGCCCAGAGCGGATCGTCGCCAGCGTGATGGTGGTGGGGTAGGAAAACCGGTTGGGCAGTAGATAAACAAAGCCGCGCGCCACGCTCGCTTTGATCGCCCGGAATCCGGAGGTCAGGTCTTCAATTTTTCGCCCGCTGACGTAGGAGGCCAGCAGGTTGTAGAGCTGATTGGCGATGTCGCGGTGCAGGGCGGTATCCGAGGCAGCGGAGCGAGCGCCCACCACCATGTCATACTCGCCGATTAAGGCCAGCAAGCGAGGGATGTCCTCCGGGGGATGTTGCCCATCAGCGTCCAACATCACCAGTACCTGCCCCCGGGCATGTCGAATGCCGGTTTTGACCGCCGCGCCGTTGCCGATGTTATAAGGGTGACGGATCACCACCGCGCCGGCTTGCGCGGCCTGGGCACCGGTCCCGTCGTCCGAGCCATCATCCACTACCAGGATTTCACAAGTTCGCCCGGCAGCGTCCAGCACGCCCTGAATCTGCCGAATCAGCGCGGCGATGTTTTCCGCCTCATTATAGGCAGGCAGGATGACGGAAATTTCCACCTGAGGTTCTACCATGCAGGCAAGTATATCCTGACTCGGCCTTTACGCAAGAGAAAGACTTTCGCCCCCTCAACGGCAGATCAACACCGGTCGGCGGGCGCAGCGCAACACCTGGTTGACCGCGCTGCCGACGACCACGTCCAGCATAGGTGGTTGACTGTATCCCCCCATCAACAGTAAATCTGCGTCCATCGTCTCCGCGGTTTGCATCACCATCTCCGCGACATCACCGTAACGGATCAACAGGTTGCCCGGGATGCGGCGCTGGCTGAGGTATTCGCGAGCGCGCACGATGGCGCGGTGCGGAAAGCTCTCCGAGGTCACCACCACCAGCGTGGTCAGCGGCAAACGCCACCGCGCGGCCAGATACGCCGCCAGGAAAAGCGCCTCATCCGCCTTGGGGCTGCCATCATACGCCAGCAACAGCGTGTGCAGATCGGAGGCCGCGCAGGGCACAGCCAGCAAAGGGCGCGGGCAGCGCCGAATCAGGCGGTGGAACCCAGGGGCGAGCTGACGCAGCATGCCCTCCTCGGGGGGGTGCGCCAGATGAACCACCACCAGATCGCTCCAGCGGGAGCGTTCCACAATGACATCGGCGACCTTCCCCGCCACCACAGCGAACTCGGTCTGCACCCCCGCCCGCTGACAACGCTCGCGGAACTCGGTCTCCAGCATCTGCACCGCGGGCGAACCCTTCCCTCGCTGGGTGGCGACGACGTGCAAGCCGAGCAAAAGCCCCTCTTCCCGCTGCGCCATCAACAGCGCTTCATCCAGCGCCTGCCAGCTCTCCGGAGTCCCGCTGAGGGCCACCAGAATGCGCTCAAAAAGGCGCTCGCGGTGCAGGCTGGCGACCTGCCGCCGCCATTCGCCGGGCTTGGGGCCGGGTTCCATAGAGCGCGGTCGCAGGGTTTCCAGCAACCGCTCCCGCCAGCGGGCCATCACTTTCTGAGGGCGTGAGCTATGGTGATCGGCCAGGTCGCGGGCGGCATCCTCCGGAGCGATCGCCCAACCCAGGGCGGATTCCAGTTCTTGCTGGTGCTGCGTGATCCACACATACAAATCAGCCGGCGTGCGGCCAGGGAAGTCCCGCAGCAGGTTGTGCACGGCGATCAGTTCCACCACGGGCAGGTAAATCTCCTCATACCAGCGGCGCGCCGCCTGCCGGAAGGTCAGATCGCCAGCGTCACGGCAAAGGGCCTCGATCTGGTGCTCGAGCACGCGGTATTTCCCTGGCGAGGAAATCTCCAGCTCCAGGGCGGGGTAGTGACGGTCGAGATGCGTGCGCTCCAGGAACTTTTGCCGCTCGGCGGCGATGATGATTTCCTCCAGATCGCTCTCCGGTGTGATCGGCACGGAAGTTTTCAGCTCCGTCACATAGGCACGAATGGTCTTCGCACCATGCTGTCGCGCCACCGAGACGCGATGATTGCCGTCGAGTACAAAGTACACTTCCCCCACTTTGTACACCTTGATCGGCGGCATTTCCTCCAGATTGCGAAAGGCGGATTTGACTCGCGCCCAGCGATTTTGCAGCGCCGCGCTGCGCGGTAGAAAATCGCGGCTGAATTCGGCATAGCGTCCCATGCTGCCCACAATGGCGTCCAGGGGAATCTCCTCCAAGCCGCGCTCATGGCTACCTTGCGTGGGCAGATGTTGATAAATCTCTTCGAAAGGAAGCAACGCCACCGGCTGCCCGCGAAGACGGCGTAAAATCGCCTGGGCGGCGGCCTGCCGGCGGGCGCGCTGAAAATCCTCCAGCGCGGCGTTGTAACGGGTTGAGGGAAGCATGCATGTATTATAACGGTTCTTGCCCTCGTTTTGGTCTCTGGAAATTCTGGTAAACTTATCCCCTGTTGTTGATTCAAGTCTCTGCGCGCGAGGAGTGCTTCATGCAATCCATTCTCAGCCTCAACCTGACCACCAAAACGACCAGCCTCTTGCACGTTCCTGTCGAATGGCAGCGCGCCTACCTGGGCGCTTCGAGCATGGCTGCCCGCCTGCTCTACAAGCACCTGCACGCCAAACTCAACCCTCTGGCCCCGGAAGCGCCGCTCCTGTTCCTCACCGGCCCGCTGACCGGCACCGCCGGCCCCGCTGTTGGGCGTTTCACCGTGTGCGCCAAATCCCCGGCCACCGGCCTGTGGGGCGAATCCAACTGCGGCGGCCATTGGGGGCCAGAACTGCGCCGCGCCGGCTTCGACGGCCTGTGGATCACCGGGCGGGCGGCCTCCCCGGTGTACCTGTGGATCGAGAATCACACTGTGGAAATCCGTCCCGCCGACGATCTGTGGGGGCTGGAGACCTCCACCGCACAACAGATCCTCTGGAAGCAGACCGACAAACGCGCCCGCACCGCCATCATCGGCCCGGCGGGCGAGCAGGGCATCCCCTTCGCCTCCATCATGGTGGACCACGGACGGGCTGCCGGGCGCACCGGCATGGGCGCGGTGATGGGCAGCAAAAACCTCAAAGCGATCGTGGTACGCGGCACGGGGGGCATCCCGCTGGCCGACGAGACATACGCCGAACTGCGCTCGCGCGTCAACCGCACGCTGCGCGAC
>WFTY01000469.1 GCA_015485245.1 Anaerolineales bacterium
GACCTTGCAGTAAGCGTGTTTGGGATCGTCCACCCATTGAAAGCCTAATTTTTGGCAACGGTCTTTGGTCGCCTGGAGGTCTTGTTTGCAGGGGTTTTGCGGGTCGCCAGTCCATGTGCCACCGAGGATCAGTTCGCAGAAACTCTTGTCATTCTGGAAAGCGTCTACGCCGGAGGGTGTACCACCGCCGATAGAGGCATTGGCGTTGTTGTTTCCACCACCATTGGCACTGTTATTGCCTGCCTGCATGTTGGCATCGGCCCCTGCGCTGTTTGCGCCATCGTCCTGGGCATCTTGCTCGTCAGTGCAAACAAGTTTCCCATTAGATAACAGTGAACATCCCGCTAGGTTTATCACTTCCGATGCGTCCTCGGCCGACGATGATGATGCATCGAAGGGGCAATTTGGCCCCAGCATGGGTAAGAGGCAGTCGGATGTTGAGAGAGGTGTGGTGGTGAGGACGGGAGTTGACACGATCACCGAGGGCGTGGAGAGCGTGTCATCACCTGTTGCTTCTGTTGGCAAGAGAGGTTCTGTGGGTGCAGGAAAATTACACGCTGCTAGAAATCCCAGGCATAATGCCAGCCAAAATATGTGTTTGTGCAGTTTGTGGCTCATTCTTTTCCTCCAGATTAGCGAAATGGATCAAGAGGTTGTCTTCATCATAGAAATTAAACGTCAGGAGATCGCCAGTTGCATAATCCGGAGAAGAAATCTTCCCGCGCGGATTTGTGGTGATTGCTCTATCGTGGGAACTGACGAATTGTTCGCTGCAATGATTACGAAGCCGGCCTTGTTGGCTAAAAACAGCCTGCCTGCGCTAAGCCAGGTTGGAGTGGTTGCCAACCGCCAGAGATTGATGAGTCTCACCGCGCGGCATTTGGTTGACACGGCGTGCGTGAGGCGGCTATAATTCAACATGCCGCATTTCTGAGAAAACGCTAAGATTCGCGTGAGAGGAGGTGTATGCATCGAGCTAACGGTCAAAAAGAACAAGTTCATCCGTTCGTTTCCTGATGATTTCCTAAGGAGGAAGTATGAAACGCAAGACCCTGTTTGTTTTGATGGCGCTGTTTGTCGTGGCAAGTCTGGTGTTTGCTGCCTGTCAGCCGAAGGCCGAAGAAGCGGCTCCAGCTGAAGAATCTGCACCGGCTGAGGAAGCTGCTCCCGCCGAGGAAGCGGCTCCGGCTGAAGAGGCTGCGCCCGCTGAGGAAGCGGCAGCGTTCGAACCCTTGGTCGTCAGCGCCGACTGCAAGAACAACAAGATGAAGGAAATTGCCGCCATCGACGAGATGACGGTGCGCTTCACAATGTGCAAACCCGATCCGGCCTTCCTGGCGAAGATCGCCTTCACGCCCTTCTTCATCTATCCCCAGGAGTGGATCGAAGCCAACGCGAACGAAGCGAACAAGGAGACTTTGCTCTCCGCGCCTGTCGGCACCGGCCCGTACTACATCGAGAGCTGGAACCGCGGCGACAGCATCGTCTTCAAGCGCTTTGATGATTACTGGGGCGACGCGGCCAAGACTCAGACGTTGGTCTTCCGCTGGGCAACCGAGGGCGCGCAGCGCCTGCTCGAACTGCAATCGGGCACGGTAGATTACATCACCAAGCTCAGCCCAGATGATTACGAGACCGTGCAGAACGATGACACGCTGCAGTTCCTGCCGGTGCCGAACCCCAACATCATGTACCTGGCGATGACGAACACCTTTGAGCCGTGGAATGATGTCAATGTGCGCAAGGCCATTGCCATGGGCATCGACCGCCAGCGCATCATCGACAACTTCTACCCCGCGGGCTCGGAGGTTGCTTCGCACTTCACGCCGTGCTCCATTCCCAACGGTTGTACAGGCGAATCCTGGTACGATTTCAACCTTGAAGAGGCCAACCGCCTGCTTGACGAGGCCGGCCTGGAACGTGGTGAAGATGGTATTCGTTTCAAGACAGCGATTTACTATCGCGATGTCTTTCGGGTCTATCTGCCCGAACCGGGGCTGGTTGCGGTTGAAATCCAGACCCAGTTGAAGGAAAACCTGGGCATCGACGCCGATGTGGTCGTGATGGAATCGGGTGAGTTCATCGCCGAATCCACCGCCGGTAACCTGAATGGCCTCTACATGCTTGGTTGGGGTGCGGACTACTTGCACGTGACCAACTTCCTCGACTTCCACTTCAGCCGCTCTAACCCGCAGTTTGGTGATCCTATTCCGGATATCTATGAAGTGTTGGAGGAGGCCTCCACCATCGCCGATCCGGCTGAAGCCGCTCCGTTGTATGAGAAGGCCAATAACGCTATCAGGGAATTCGTTCCGATGGTGCCGATCGCTCATGGCGCGCCTGCAGACGCGGCCCGCGCCGATGTGGAGAACGCTCAACCCGCCGTGCTCGGCCCGCCTGATCTGTGGACCTTCGTCCCCGGCGATCGCGACACGCTGGTCTATCTGAAGGCTGCTGAACCGATCAGCCTGTACTGTGCAGATGAGACCGACGGCGAATCGTTGGACGCCTGCAAGATGGTCACCGAAGGGCTCTACAAGTACAACGCCGCGGGCGATGCTGTGCCCACGCTGGCGACCTCCTGTGAGGCCAACGAGGATGCGACCGTCTACACCTGCTACCTGCGGGAAGGCGTGAAATTCCACGATGGCTCCACCCTGGACGCCAATGATGTCGTCCGCTCCTGGGACGCGAGCATGAACGCTGCCAGCCCGTATCACATCGGGAACACCGGCGCGTTTGAATATCCGTCCTACCTGTTCGACGCGTTGATGAACCAGACGGACGAGTAATCCTGGGTTTGCCATCACGCATGATGTAGTTTGACCGGCGCGAGGTGGCACGTTTTATGTGCTATCTCGCGCCTTTTTTATGATTGTGAGGTTTTAACCTGTACTGCTGGTTGCTTTGTTCCTGTTTGCTTTCGGAGTAACTGCCCAGGCGCGGTGAGGCTTTTCGCCCGCCCAGGCCGTTGTCCTCAGAGAGATTGAGTGCCTATGTTGCAATATACGATTCGCCGCGTGCTGCTGGCTATACCGGTCATCTTTGGGATTTTGCTGGTGACCTTTATCCTGGCGCGTTCTGTCAAAGGGGATCCGTGCAAGGCCATCCTGGGCGAGAAAGCCACCCAGGAGGTCTGTGAGCGCTTTATCCGCGAGCATGGGTTAGATAAACCAAAGCTGGTGCAGTTCGGAATCTATATGAAAGACATCGCCCGGGGTGATTTCGGCGAATCCATTCGCTTCAGCCGCCCGGTGACCACGATTCTGATCGAGCGCCTGCCCACCACCATTGAATTGAGCGTTACCGCTTTGGTTCTGGCGGTTTTATTCGGCATCCCCCTGGGGGTGATTTCCGCGGTCAAGCGCAACTCGATTGTTGATGTGATCACCATGATCTGGGCAAATATCGGTGTCTCTATGCCGGTATACTGGCTCGGTTTGATGCTGGCATACACCTTTGCCCTGTTGCTCAAGGATACGCCCTTTTGGTTGCCCCCTGCTGGAAGGCTCTCTGCCGGATTGGTGGCGGTGCCTTTCTTTGAAGTCTGGAACTGGAACGTCACAGAGGGGACGGCCCTTTACGGGATTCTGGATTTCATTTCCCATATGTTTGTGTTCAATTCCCTGATCACCGGCGACTGGGAAGTGCTTAAGGATGCCGTCCAGCACCTGATCCTGCCGGCGGTTGCGTTGAGCACCATCCCATTAGCGATCATCGCTCGCATGACGCGCTCCAGCATGCTGGAAGTGCTACGTCAGGATTACATCCGCACGGCGCGCGCTAAAGGTTTGCAGGAAAACTTCGTCATTCTGCGCCATGCCTTCCGCAACGCCTTATTACCCATCACCACCATCATTGGCCTGCAGGTGGGTATCCTTTTTTCCGGCGCGGTGCTTACCGAGACAATTTTTAGCTTTGCCGGTGTAGGGCGTATGCTATTCGAGGCCATCACGGCGCGTGATTATCCTATTGTTCAGGCTTTTACTGTGGTAATCGCCATGATTTACGTTTTCATCAACCTGCTGGTGGATCTCTCGTACGTCTTCATTGATCCGCGCATCCGTCTGGACTGAGGTCACCATGGCTGTGAAAAAAGAAACCTTTTCGAACGAAACTCAACGCGACTACCGCTCGAACAGCCTGTTCTTTCTGACGATGCGGAACCTGCTCAAGCAGCGTTCGGCGATCGTTGGTGGGTTGATCCTGATTATTCTGGTGCTGGTGGCGATCTTTGCGCCGCTGATCGCGCCGTATGATCCTGAAGCTGTGTTGATCGGTGTGGAAGATGTCAAAAAACGCGCTGATCCCTGTATCCATTTATTGGGATGCCCGGAGGATCAGCCCCAACACATTCTGGGTACGGATGGCAATGTGCGCGATGTTTTCAGCCGCATTATTTTTGGCACGCGTGTTTCGTTGTTCATCGGCTTTTCGACGGTTGGCTTTGCTATTGTGATTGGTACCTTCCTCGGGGCTGTTGGCGGCTACACGGGGGGGTGGCTGGATAACCTCATCATGCGTCTGATGGATGTGTTGCTGGCGTTTCCCTCGCTGTTGCTGGCGATTGCCATTGTCAGTTTCCGTGGGCGCGGTTTGCAAAACGCGTTGCTGGCGATTGCCATCGTCACCATACCGGTTTATGCCCGCGTGGTGCGTGGCAGCGTGCTCTCCGTCAAGGAGCAGGCGTATGTGGCGGCCTCGCGCGCTTTGGGAGGGGGGCATCTGCATATCTTGTTTGGCCGCATTTTGCCCAACGCCATCCCTCCCCTGATCGTCCAGGGGACGCTGGGGATTGCCACGGCTATTCTGGATGCTGCTGCGCTTTCGTTCCTGGGGCTGGGTGCACAGCCGCCGACTCCAGAGTGGGGTACCATGCTGGGATCGGAGCGCAACCAGGTCTTTACCGCGCCGCATCTGGTGTTCTTTCCTGGCCTGGCGATTATGATTACCGTGCTGGCGTTCAATCTCCTGGGCGACGGCTTGCGCGATGCCATTGACCCCCGCTTGAAGCAGTGATGGAGGCCCAAACGTGACGGAAAATATTCAACCGCTCCTCGAAGTGCGCAACCTGAAAACGTATTTTTTCACCGAAGACGGCGTCGTCAGGGCCGTGGACGGCGTGGATTTCCACGTCGCTCCTGGGGAGATCCTCGGATTGGTGGGTGAATCGGGCTGCGGAAAAAGCGTGACTTCTTTCTCCATCCTTCGCTTGGTAGATGATCCGGGGCGCATCGTGGATGGTGAGGTGATCTTTGAAGGGCGCAACCTGCTTAAGTTGAGCACCGATGAGATGGTGGGGATGCGCGGCAATCGCATTTCGATGATCTTCCAGCAGCCGCAGAGCAGCCTTAACCCCGTTTTCACTGTAGGAGACCAGATCGCTGAGGTGTTCCGCATTCACCGCGAATTATCCAAGGAAGAAGCCTGGGCGCAGGCGGTGGAATTGCTTAAACTGGTGGGCATTCCCGATGCGGAGAAGAAGGCGCATGCCTATCCTCACGAGATGTCGGGTGGGCAGGCGCAACGCGTGATGATCGCCATGGCGCTGGCTTTGAAGCCCCGCCTGCTGATTGCTGATGAGCCGACCACCGCCCTGGATGTTACCATCCAGGCGCAGATTCTGGATTTGATCCTCGATCTGCGTGATAAACTGGGAACTTCGGTGATCCTGATCACCCATGACCTGGGGCTGATCGCCGAGATGGCGGATCGCGTGGCGGTGATGTACGCTGGACGCATTGTGGAACAGAGCGATGTGCGCACGCTCTTCCGCGAGCCGAAGCACCCCTATACTCAGGGATTGATCGCCTCGGTGCCGGTGCTGGGTAAAGTGCAAGAGAAGCTGGCCGTGATCCCTGGGAACGTCCCCAACCTGATCGGCTTGCCGCCGGGCTGTCGGTTTGCCTCGCGCTGCACGGCTCGTCTGGAGCACGATCTGAGCATTTGCACCCAGGTTGAGCCTGATCTGATCCCGCTGGGTGAAGGCCACGTCGCGCGCTGCTGGCTATACCAGGACTATGATGACCATCGCGCCCCTCTGAAGGCGGGCGTCTCCTCAACGGCATGATCCTTCCCTGTGCCGATGACCATGCATGCAGGCAGTGACATAATATGACGGATAACCCAAGCAAAAAAAACGGACGATCCAAAGACCTTGTTCAGGTCAAGAATCTGGTGAAGTATTACCCGGTGCGCGGCGGCGTGCTCCGCCGCGTGGTTGCCTGGGTAAAAGCTGTGGACGATATCAGCTTTACCATTAAGGAGGGCGAGACCCTCGGCCTGGTGGGTGAATCGGGGTGTGGAAAGACGACGGCCGGGCACACCCTCTTGCGCCTGATCCCGCCGACGAGTGGTTCGGTGGTTTTCGACGGCGTGGATGTCTTTCAATTGAAAGGCAAAGCCCTGAAGGAAATGCGCCGCAAGATGCAGGTTGTTTTTCAAGACCCGTACGCCTCGCTTGACCCGCGTTTGCCGATCGGCGAGTCGGTGGCTGAGGGGTTGAAAATTCACAACATTGGTACTCCGCGCGAACGGGTGGAGATGGTGATGGAAATGCTGCGCAAGGTGGGGTTGGAGGATTATCATGCCAACCGCTACCCGCATGAGTTCTCCGGCGGTCAGCGACAGCGCATCGGCATCGCCCGCGCCCTGACGTTGCAGCCCAGGTTCATTGTGCTCGATGAACCGGTCTCCGCGTTGGATGTCTCCATCCAGGCGCAGGTGCTCAATTTGCTCAAGGATTTGCAGCAGGAATTTGGGCTTACCTATTTATTTGTGGCGCACAACCTGGCGGTGGTGGAGCACATCTCCGACCGGGTGGCGGTGATGTACCTGGGCAAGATTGCCGAGATGGCCCCGCGCGACGACCTCTTCCGCAAGCCGTTGCATCCCTATACGCAGGCGTTGATGTCGGCTATCCCCATCCCGGACCCAACGGTTAAGCGGAAGCGAGTGATCCTCAAAGGCGATGTGCCCAGCCCGTTGAACCCTCCATCCGGTTGTCGTTTTCATCCTCGCTGTCCGGTGGCGCGTGAGAATTGCGCCGTGGATGAACCCGGTTTGCGCGAGTTGCGTCCTGGGCATCAGGTGGCCTGTCATTATGCGGAGGACTTCCTGGAATGATGGGGGCCGGGAGGTAGGTGATGAAGAAGCGAAATTCCACCTCGGAATTTCGCTTCTTTGACATTCTTCTGCCCCCCGGCTAAAATTTGAGCAATGGATGTCGTGGAAAATGCTCGGGAGCTGTGATGAGTAGATGGCCAGGTAAATATGTCATTGGGTTGACTGGCAACATCGCCACTGGAAAAAGCGTGGTGCGTAAGATGCTGGAGCACCTGGGGGCATATGGTATCGACGCGGATGCCTTGAGCCACCGGGCGATCGCGCCTGGAGCGCCGGGCTACCAGCAGGTGATTGACACCTTTGGGAAGTGGATCCTCGCGCCGGATGGTCAGGTAGACCGCCAAAAACTGGCTCGCCTGGTGTTTCCCGATGCCGAAGCACTGGCCTCCCTGGAGGCTATCATCCATCCCCTGGTGCGTGAGGCGATTGACGTGCTTGTCGGGCGGGCGAAATCGCCGGTCATCGTCATTGAGGCGATCAAGTTGCTGGAAGGGGAATTGAAATCTTATTGTGATGCCATCTGGGTGACGCATGCCTCGCCGGAGTTGCAGGAGGCTCGTCTGGTGGAGCGGCGTAACCTTTCGCCGGAAGAGGCGCGCAACCGGATCGCGGCACAGGGGGCCCAGGAGGCAAAGATCAAGGCCGCGGATGTGGTGATCTTCAACGAAGCGAGCTTTGAAAAAACCTGGGAGCAGGTGTTGGCCGCCTGGAAGCGCACCGTTCCCGCAATTGAAACGGTTACCTCCTCCGCGACCGAGCCAGCGACCAAGGGGGAGTTGTGGGTCAGCCGCGCCGGCCCTGCAGAAGCGGAACAGATTGCTCAGTTTGTCACCCGCGTCAGCGGCGGCGCCCGCCGCCTGAGCCGCATGGACGTGATGGCCGCCTTTGGGGAGAAGGCTTTCCTGCTCCTCTTCTCCGAAGACACCTTACTTGGCGTGCTGGGCTGGCAGGTGGAGAATCTGGTTGCCCGTGTGGATGATGTGTTGCTTGACGATGCGGCGCCGTTGGATGCTGCCCTGCCGGCGATGATGACCGCCGTGGAGGAGGCCTCCCATGATTTGCTGTGTGAGGCTATTTTGGTCTTTCTGCCCCCAGAGCTGGCCCGTCATCAAGCAGTCTGGCAGGAGATGGGGTACAGCCCGCGCGCGGTGAAGGATTTGGGCGTAAGCGCCTGGCAGGAAGCGGCTGTTGAATCGATGCCGCCGGGGACAGTTCTGTTTTTCAAACAATTACGCAGAGACCGCGTGTTGCGGCCAGTATAAATGGATTACATCTTCTTTATCTTCGAACGGCTGGATTGGTTCGGTGTTGTTGATATATTGTTGGTGACAGCCGTTTTCTTTGTAATCCTGCTGGTGCTGCGCGATACGCAGGCCATTGTCTTGTTGCGTGGGGGGCTGATCCTGATTGCTGTGCTGGGCCTGTTGACCAGCCTGGAGGTGCTGCCAGCCTTTTCCTGGCTGGTGAGTAACACCCTGCCTGCCCTGTTGTTCGCCATTCCCGTGATTTTCGCGCCGGAGATTCGTCGTGCCCTGGAGCGGCTGGGGCACACCGGCACGTTGGTGACGGCTGGTCAGCATGAGGATACGCAGGTGATTGACGAGGTCGTCAGCGCGGTCACGCGCCTCTCCGATCGAAAACATGGCGCCTTGATCGTGTTGCAACGCGCCGATAGCCTGCAAGAATACGTGCATACCGGCGTCCCACTGAATGCCCGCGTCACCGCGGAACTGCTCTTGCAGATTTTCTATCCCAACACGCCGTTGCACGATGGCGCGGTGATTATCAAGGATGATATGATCCTGGCGGCCTCGTGCGTGATGCCGCTCTCGACCAGTGGAAGCCTGGTGACCACGCCGGAGCGCAAAATGGGGTTGCGCCATCGCGCCGCGTTAGGAACATCCGAAGTTGCTGACGCTGTGGCTGTGGTCGTTTCGGAAGAAACCGGGGCCATTTCCATCACCCATCGCGGCCGAATGATTAGCAACCTCACCGATGAGCGCTTGAAGAATATTTTGCTCACCTTCTTTCAGCCCTCCAGGCCGAAAAACTTTGTCGCCGCGTTTTTCGCTACCGTCTTCCCTGACTGGAATTCGCGGCGCTGGGAGAGGCGATCATGAAGCAGGATCGTCCGCGCTGGCTGGCGCGCAACTTTGGCACGTTGCTGCTGGCATTTATCCTGGCGGTGGTGGTGTGGGTCTCCGCTGTCACCTCGGCGGACCCGAACCGGGAGCAAACTTTCCTTGTCCCCGTGGAGGTGGTTGGTCTGCGCACCGATCTGGAGGTGATCACTGCGCTGCCGGATGAATTGGAGCTTGTTTTGCTGGCCCCCAACAGCATTCTGATGCAGATTGCGGAGGACCCTGGCGCCCTGGTCGCCTGGATGGACCTCTCGCAACTTGGCCCGGGGCGGTTCGTGGTCTCGGTGCAATATCAGGTCTCTGAACGCTATCGCCCGGTGCGCGTGGTGCGCGCCAACCCGCAGAGCGTTGAGTTGACCCTTGAAGAGCTGGTCGCCAAAACGTTACCTATTGAGACCAACGTGCAGGGCGAACCGGCGCTGGGGTATCAGGCTGCCGACCCCGAGTGGAGCGCACAACAGGTGGAGGTCTCCGGGCGCGCTTCTCAGGTGGAGCGCGTGGCCACAGTGAAAGCCACGCTGAACATCGAGGGCGCCAATGAGACGATTGAGCGCGCCGTCCGTCTGGTGGCTTTGGACGCGGAAGGCAAGCCGGTTAACGATGTCACCCTGAAACCGAATGAGGTCACCGTTGTTCAGACGATCACGCTGCGCGGCGGATATCGCAATATGGTGGTTAAGGTGGTCACCACCGGTCAGGTGGCTGAAGGGTATCGCCAGACGAGCATTTCCGTCTCGCCGCCGAACGTGATGGTCTTTTCGGCTGATCCGCAATTGGTCGATCAGTTGCCCGGCTATGTGGAGACCGCGCCGCTGGATATCACCGGCGCGGTAGATGATATCGAGACCGTTCTCAGCCTCGATCTGCCGGACGGCGTTTCGGTGATCGGCGATCCGAACGTGCTGGTGCAGGCGGGCATCGCCGCGATGGAAGGGAATATTAAAATCATTCGCCTGGTGGAGACGATCGGTCTGCTGCCGGAGATGGAAGCCTCCGTCGCCCCGGATACGGTGGACGTGATTTTGTATGGCCCGTTGCCGGTGTTGGACACGCTGACGGAGACGGATGTGCGCGTTGTTCTTGATCTGACGGGCCTGGAAGAGGGAATCCATCAGCTCACGCCGGAGGTGATTATCCTGCCCGAGCGTGTGCGCGTGGAGACGATTTCCCCCGAAACGGTCGAGGTGGAGATCCGCGCCGCAGACGCGCTGACCCCTACGCCGGGAGCAGGCCCTTGATGGCGACGAGAGATCAGAGTTTGAGCGAACGTCCATGAGAAAACCGGTTGTCGCCCTGGTCGGGCGCCCCAACGTTGGCAAGAGCACATTGTTCAACCGCCTGGTGCAGGAGCGCCTGGCGGTGGTGGATGACGTTCCCGGCACGACCCGGGATCGGTTGATGGCTGAAGCTGAGTGGGGGGGGTATCTCTTTGATGTCGTGGATACCGGCGGCATTGATCCTACGCAGGTTAGCGCCGGGAAGCAGAAAGCGCCCCTCTCTGTGGGGTCGGCGGAGTTCATTGAGGAAATCCGCACCCAGGCGGAGATCGCCATTCGCGAGGCCGACGTGGTTCTCTTCCTCACCGATGTACAAAACGGCGTTACCCCTGCAGACGAAGAGATCGCCCAGATACTGCGCCGCTTCCAGCGCGAGGTGGAGGGCGAACCCTGGCCGCCGGTGCTGCTGGTGGTCAACAAGTGTGAAACCGAATCCAGCCGCGCCCAGGCGCTGCAATTCTACGAGCTGGGGATGGGAGATCCTTTTCCTGTCTCGGCGCTGCATGGCAAAGGGACCGGTGATCTGCTCGACGCGGTGGTGGATACCTTTAAGTCCTGGGTGGGGGAGCAGGAGGAAGACGACTCGGTCAAGATTTCCATTGTGGGCAAACCCAATGTTGGCAAGTCCACCCTGTTGAACCGCCTTGTTGGTGAGCCGCGCGCCATCGTCAGCCCAATCGCCGGGACGACGCGCGACGCGGTGGATACCCGTTTGGAATATGAGGGCATCCCTATTACGTTGATTGATACCGCCGGCATTCGTCGTCGCGGCAAGGTCGCCCCTGGGGTGGAGAAGTATAGCGTGTTGCGTTCCATGCAGGCCATCCGCCGCTCAGATGTCGCCTTACTGTTGATCGACGCTGAGCAGGGCGTCACCGCGCAGGATGCTCACATTGCCGGGTATATCCTCAAGGCGTGGGGGAGCGCGGTGGTGGTGGTTAACAAGTGGGACGCAATTCCCAAGGACAGCTACACGCTCAATGAGTATACTGCGCATGTGCGTCAGGAATTAAACTTCATGGATTATGTGCCGGTGTTGTTTATCTCTGCCAAAACCGGTCAGCGTGTCCATAAAGTGCTCCCCACCGCGCTGCAGGTGCAGGAAGAGCGTCTGGTGCGCATCACCACCGGGCAGTTGAATCGCCTGATGCGCGAGGCGGTGGATCGGCATCCGTCACCTTCAAAAGGGGGAAAACACTTGAAGATTTATTATGCCTCCCAGGTGAGCAGCGCCCCTCCTACTTTTGTGTTGCACGTCAACGACCCGGAGCTGGCGCATTTCACCTACATGCGCTACTTGGAGAACCGCATCCGCGAGCACTACCCTTTCCTGGGCACGCCGATCCGCTTGTTGCTGCGCGGCCGCCGGGAGTAGCAGGGGGCACAGCGCAGGGTTTCAACCATGCGCCTTCGCGTAACCGGGAAATCATCGGGGAAGCCATCAAGCATATTTCGGAAAAGACAATGGCGTAGCGCCCGAATGTGGCTTGACTGGCGCGCCGCGCGAGTGCTATAATCATCCTGGAAATATGGAACATGTTGGTACAGGTTCGGTGTCGTTCGTGAGGCTGCAAAACATGAACGGTGAAAAGCAGGCCAGGCCGCTTTACCAGGTGCTCGTTAAGACCATTCTGGAGCAAATCCGCACGGGTGAATTGCAGCCCAACCAGCGCCTGCCCTCGGAGGGCGAGCTTTGCCGCATTCATTCGGTGGGGCGCAACACCGTCCGACGGGCGCTCCAGGAGTTGAATCTGCGCGGCGTGGTTAAAACCGTCCCCGGGGTGGGCACCTTTGTGGTGGATGCGCGTCTGGATAAGACCGCCCACGTGCTTTATGGCTTCAGTGACGAGATGCAGTTGCACCAGCGCCAGGTCTCCAGCCACGTGCTGGATGCCAGGCTGATCGCTGCAGACCCTTTCCTGGCACGACGGTTGCAAATTCAGCTTGGCGCGGAGGTGGTTTTTCTCTATCGCGTGCGTCAGGTTGACGGCGAACCGGCGGCCATCGAGCGGGCTTACCTGCCGCACAATCTCTGCCCGGGGATTTTGCAACATGACTTTACCCGGCAGTCGCTTTATCATGTGCTGGCGACGGAGTACGGGCGGCGACCTGACCATGCCGAACAGGTCATTGAAGCTACGCTGGCGACAGAAGAAGTGGCTCGCCTGCTGAACCTCACCCCGCCAGCCGTGGTCTTCGTCTTCCACCGTGAGACGCGGCTTGCCGGTGGTCAGGTGATCGAATATGTGGACTCCGAGTTGCGCGCCGATCGTTTCCGCTTCCTTGCCCACCTCAGCCTGGGGGAGCGCCTGGAGGAATCCGCATTTCGCCGTTTACCGGTGTTGTTCGACGCCGGGGCCGGAGATTGACCTCGCATAGGAGAAAGTTGTCGCACGATGACGATTCCAGCGGACGCCGAATTGCATGAAATTGTGCATCGCGTGGTGGCGCAGATGATGAACGCGGGGGCGGCCGCACCCGCGGTAAATCCTGCTCCTGCGGTTTCCGCGCTTGGGGAGGAGATCTCCGTTCCCCGCGGCGGCCTGATCGCCATTGGAGCAGATCATGGCGGTTATGCTTTGAAGGGCGAGTTGATCGCTCACCTGCAAAAGCAGGGCTACCGTGTGGAGGATTGTGGCACTTACGGTACAGAGTCGGTGGATTATCCCGATTTCGCCTACGCCGTCGCTCGCATGGTGGGGCGCGGCGAGGCCTGGCGGGGTATTATCATCGATGGGGCAGGCATCGGTAGCTGCATGGCTGCCAACAAGGTGCGCGGCGTGCGCGCAGCGATGTGTTACGATCACGCCACCGCGATCAACAGCCGCGAGCACAACGACGCCAATGTGCTTACCCTGGGCGCCGGATTGATTGGCCCTAACCTGGCGCGACAGATCGTGGACGCCTGGCTGACGACAGATTTTGGCGGTGGGCGGCACGCCCGCCGTGTGAGTAAAATTATGGCGATTGAACGGCGGGAGGCTTCTCCCTCCCGCCCTGAGTGATTGAGTGTAATTATGGCACCGGATCAGAAATTTGTTGAAGAACTGGTTGAGATCATCACCCGCGAAGTGCTGATCGCCCTCTCGGAGCAGGAGCACCTTCAGGCCCATTCTGACGGAGATCACTGCACCGAGGAGTGCGCCGAGGGTATTTGCGTGCGCACCTGTTATGACCGTGTCGGGCGCGCGGTAAGCGCCGGGGCGACGCGGCTGACCTCCTCCCTGGGTGGTATCCCCGAAGACCCCAGCATCGCCAGCATGATTGATCACACGCTGTTGAAACCGGATGCCACCCACGATCAGATCGCGCAGTTGTGCTACGAGGCGCGCAAATATGAGTTTGCCTCTGTTTGCGTCAACCCGGCTTTCGTCAAGCTGTGTGCCGAGCTGTTGCGGGGCAGCCCTGTCAAGGTCTGCACGGTGATTGGCTTCCCGTTAGGGGCGACTTCGCCGGAGGCCAAAGCCTACGAAGCTGAGCAGGCCATCCGCGACGGGGCCACCGAGATTGACATGGTGATTAACATCGGCGCGCTCAAGGCCAAAGATTTTGATCTGGTGGCGCGCGATATCAGCGGCGTGGTGCAAGTGGCGCACGCTGCCGGTGCTCTGGTCAAGGTGATTATCGAGACCGCCCTGCTCACCCACGACGAGAAGGTCACCGCGTGCCTGTTGGCGAAGGAAGCGGGCGCAGATTACGTCAAGACCTCCACCGGCTTCTCCGGCGGCGGGGCGACGGTGGAAGATATCGCTCTGATGCGCCGTGTGGTCGGCCCGGAGATCGGCGTCAAGGCCTCCGGCGGTGTGCGCACGTATGAGGACGCTATTAACATGGTCAAGGCCGGTGCGACGCGCATTGGCGCCAGTGCAGGCGTGAAGATTGTGCAGGGTGAAAAGCGCGAGGCGCATGAAGGCGTCCCCGCGGTGGCGTCAACGGCGTATTAGTGGCGTATGTTGATTGCACGCGTGATCGGCGAAACGATCGCTACGGTCAAGAACGAACGCGTTCGCGGGACAAAACTGTTGATTTGCCGTCAGACGGATCACACCGGCAAACCGATCGGCAAGCCCTATGTCGCCGTGGATTTGGTGGATGCCGGGGTGGGTGATCTGGTGCTCACCGGCCATGGTTCGGCGGCGCGGCAAACGCATATCACCAAGGACACGCCCGTGGATGCGGTGGTCAACGCGGTGATTGACCACCTTGAAGTGGATGGCGAGATCGTCTTCCGTAAAACCTGAGATGCACAGGTGAAGGCATGCTGATTGCAAAAGTTGTCGGTACCACCATCGCGACCATCAAAGACTCTGCTCTGCAGGGACGCAAATTGTTGATCTTGCGGCAGACGGACGCGAGCGGGCAGCCGTTTGGTAAGCCCTATGTGGCGGTGGATACCCTGGATGCTGGGATTGGTGACTTGGTGCTTACCGCCCACGGCTCCAGCGGAAGACAGACGGATATCACGCGCAACAGCCCGGTGGACGCCGTCATCATGGCGGTGGTTGACCACATGGTGGTTGAGGGCGAGGTGGTCTATCAGAAAGAGCCGTGGAGGACGCCATGACTCTGGATAAGGATTTGCTCTCTATTCAGGAAGCGCGCGATCTGGCTGAACGCGCCTATCGGGCGCAGCAAATTTGGGCGCACGCCGATCAACAACTGGTGGATCGCGTGTGCGCGGCGATGGCTGAGGCCGCCTATCTGGCCGCGGAGCGGCTGGGACGCATGGCCGCCGAGGAGACCGGTTACGGCGTTCCGGAGCACAAGAAGATCAAGAATCAATTCGGCTCCAAATATGTTTGGGAGAGCATCCGCGATGTCAAAACCGTGGGTGTGATCCGCGGCAGCCGTGAGAGCGGGGTGATCGAAATCGCCTGGCCGATGGGCGTGATCGCGGCGTTGATTCCCAGCACCAACCCGACCTCCACGGTGATGAACAAGGTGCTGATGGCAGTCAAGGCTCGCGACGGCATTGTAGTCGCGCCGCACCCCAGCGCGGCGAAGTGTTCGCTTGCCGCGGCTGAGGTGATGATCGCCGCCGCTGAACAGGCTGGTGCGCCCAAGGGTCTCATCGGCTGCCTGACGAAGATCAGCCTGCCGGGGACGCAGGCGCTGCTCTCGCACAAGCGTGTGGCGCTCATCCTGGCCACCGGTGGCTCCGACATGGTGCGTGTGGCCCATTCCCAGGGCAAACCGGCCTACGGCGTTGGGCCGGGCAATGTGCCTGTGTATGTGGATCGCAGCGCCGACCTGGAAAAAGCCGCCCGCTATATTGTGGGCAGCAAGGCCTTCGATCACTCGGTGATCTGCGCTACCGAGCAGGCGGTGGTCGCCGACAAGCCCATCGCCGCCCGGCTGCGTCAGCTGATGCAGGCCGAGGGGGCCTATTTCGTGGACGAGCGGCAGGCCGAGGCGCTGCGGCGCATTCTTTTTAAACCCAACGGGGCGATCAACGCCGCCACTGTGGGCAAGTCGCCGCAGTATCTGGCGGCGATGGCGGGCATCCGCGTGCCGGGGAAGGCGCGCATCCTGGTGGCGCCGCTCTCCCGCGTCGGGCGCGAGGAGCCGCTCTCGCGCGAGAAGCTGACCACCGTTCTGGGGTGGTACGAGGCCAATGGTTGGGAGGCTGGCTGTGAGCGCTGCATCGAGCTGATCCAGTTTGGCGGGCGCGGCCACAGCCTGATCTTGCACGCCACCGATGAGAAGGTGATCATGGCCTTCGGCCTGGAGAAACCGGTTTTTCGCATCGGCGTCAACACGATGGGGACGCTGGGCGCCATTGGGATGACCACCAACATCATGCCCTCGTTGACCCTCGGCCCCGGCGGCATCGGCGGGGCGATCACCGGCGATAACATCACGGTGCATCATCTTTATAACGTCAAACGCCTGGCTTTCGAGACCTCGGCGCCTCCGCCGGAGGCCTTGCAACCCGGTCGTGTCCCCGCAGGGAAAGTGTACGCTCCTGCGCCGGAGGAACTGGAAAGTATTGTCCGTGAAATTGTACAGGAAATCTTGCGGGCGTAAGCCTTGAATCTACACTCTGATAGGAGAGAATTATGGCTCAAAATCCTGCTCTGATTGCTCTGGGAATGGTTGAAACCCGGGGGCTGGTCGGCGCCATTGAGGCCGCCGATGCGATGGTCAAGGCGGCCAACGTCGTTTTGATCGGCTCTGAATACGTTGGCGGCGGTTTCGTCACCGTGATGGTGCGCGGCGACGTTGGCGCGGTCAAGGCAGCCACCGATGCCGGCGCCGCGGCGGCCAAACGCGTTGGCGAACTGGTCTCCGTGCACGTCATCCCGCGTCCGCACGAGCACGTCGAGATGATCCTGCCGCAGAACACCAAAGGCGGCTTCGGCGGTCGCAGCGGCGGGGATAAGAAATAACCGTGTTGGACAGCCTCGCTACGTCTGAGGTCGTCCATACGCTACAACGCGCCGCCCAGGTCATCCGCTGGCTTCCTGATCCTGAGCCTCCGCCGCTGGCGGCCCCTCCTGTGGGGCGCTTGCGGGTGGGGGTGGACCTGGGCACGGCTTACCTCGTGCTGGTGGTGCTGGATGAGAGCGGTCAGCCGTTGGCCGGGGAATACCAGTTCGCCCAGGTGGTGCGCGATGGCCTGGTTGTGGACTTCGTCGGCGCGGTGGATCGTCTGCGCGGGATGAAAGCGCGGGTGGAACGGCGTCTGGGGCGCGAACTCACGCACGCGGCCAGCGGGTATCCGCCGGGCGTGCCGTTGCCGGAGGTGCGCGCCGTCGCCAACGTGCTGGAATCCGCGGGACTGCGCTGTACCGCGCTGGTGGACGAACCCACCGCCGCTAACGCCTTGCTGGGCGTGCAAACCGGCGCCATCGTGGATGTCGGCGGCGGGACGACCGGCATCGCCATCTTACAGGATGGTAAGGTGGTCTACACCGCCGATGAAGCCACCGGTGGCACACACTTCTCCCTGGTGATCGCCGGGGCGCAGGGCATCGAGTTTGAGGAGGCCGAGGCGTTGAAAACCAACCCGGATGAACAATCCCGCCTCTTTCCCCTGGTGCGGCCGGTGATGGAAAAGGTCGCCAGTATCACGGCCCGCCACGTGCACGCCAGCGGTGTGTTGGTGGAGTCTCTGACGCTGGTGGGCGGAACGTGTGCTTACCCTGGCATGGCGCAGGTGGTGGAGCAATATACCGGCATTCCCGCGCAGGTGCCGCTCCATCCGGCTTTTGTCACCCCGCTGGGTTTTGCGCTTCACGATGAGGCGACTATCTGAAAGAGTGTATCTATGGCAAGTGAATTTTCTTTACGTTGTTACTGTTACCTGGATCGCATGCAGCCGCAGTACGCGGCTTTTGTGGGCACCATTACCCAGGGCGACCTGCCGGTGGAAGGCATGGCCTCTCTGTATATCGAGATGGCCCCTGGAAACGAGGTCTTCCGCACGGTGGATATCGCCGTCAAAGCCACCGAGGCCAAACCGGGCGCGCAGGTGGTGGAGCGCGAATTCGGCATGTTCGAGATTCACTCGCTCAACCAGGCCGATGTGCTTGAATCGGGGCGGATTGTGCTCGACCGGTTGGGGTTGCGGATCGAAGACCGCATCAAGCCGCAGATCGCCTCCACGCAGTTAATCACCAACGTGGATCCTTACCAGGCGCAGTTGCTCAACCGCTGGCGGCGCGGCAGTATGCTCGTCCCTGGTCAGACCCTGCTGGTGGTGGAGTGTTATCCGGCGGCCTATATCAACCTCGCCTGTAACGAGGCGGAGAAGAGTGCTAACATCAGCGTCGTGCACGTCAGCTCGGTGGGGCGCTTTGGGCGTATGTGGCTCTCGGGCACCGAGGCCGAGGCCAAGACCGCTCGCGATGCGGCCATTCAGGCGCTGGAAAGCCTGGAAGGCGTGGTTAGCAAGTATTGAGCATTTATCCGTAAATTCAGAGAGGTGCCGGTTGAGGCTCTCGAAATC
>WFTY01000470.1 GCA_015485245.1 Anaerolineales bacterium
AAACCGAGGCGCGATAAAGAGACCCAGGGGCCGCTACCTGCCCAGGCGGTCGCCAGCGCGGTAAAAACCAAAAGTCCGGTCACACCCGGCTTGGTCAGGCGGAGTAGATCCACCACCGTCGACCAGCCGCGCAACGCGGTTGCAGGGATATCTTGCGCAGAGGTTTGGGTGCTCATCGGCACACCTGGGAGGAAAAGACCAAAGGCCAGTGAGCGCCTGCCTGTGTAAGCCACTGGCCTTTGGTGTCGAGGAAGTAAACTAGCGGACCATCCAGGTTTTACCCAGAAGCCACCAGTTCGCCAGATAGAAAGCTGCAAAGAACATCAGGAACGCCAGCACGATGGCGAACGTACCTTTTGGTGAAAAGCGCCCCTCCGCTTCGGCTTCGGAGCCTGCGGTGGTCGCCGCCTGAACCAGCGTCAGGGATTGAGGGTCGTACTGTTTCTTCGACAGCACTGAACTCAGAACGACGGCCAGGTACATGATCAAACCGGTGACCGCAATCAAAGCGCCGATCCCCAGCAGCGTCAGGCTGACGTAAACCGTGCCCGGGAGCGTACCCACGTTAGAGATATCCCAGTGACGGCGGGAGACACCCTGAATGCCGGCGGTGATCATCCCAATGGACACCATGGTAATCCCGGCGCCAAACACGAACGGCTGAAGGGAAGCCCATTTCTTGAGTTTCAGTTCCCGGCGGAAGATCAGCGGGATCAGATAGTAAGTGAAAGCCATAAACGCCGTCGTCGTCCCGGCAACTACTGTGGCGTGGAAGTGTCCGGGAATACGCATGGTGTTATGCCCCACCATATTGAGCTGCTCCGTCCCCAGGGTGACGCCGGTCACACCACCGATCCACCCAAAGAGCACCATCGAAATCACCAGCGCCGAGAAACCCGGCTCCTTCCAGGGGGCGTTCCGTAGCCACCCCAGCAAACCGCGATTGTGCCCTTTCTTGCGCAAGGCAACTTCCACTGCACCGGGGATGGAATAAGCGTGGATCATGCTCCCCAACACCGCCAGATACATCATGTACGAGGTGTTGAAGGCCTTGTAAGCGAAGCTCAAGCCGGGATCAACCAGCAAGTGGTGCGCCGATCCCAGGTTAATGAACAGCAGATACAGCACGAACGCCAGCCGCGAGAGCTTTTCGTTCAGCGGCTTGGCGCCGGTGGTGATCGCCGCCAGCGCGTACCAGATCGCCACCATCGCTGCCAGGTTGATCTGCTGCGCGGGATGTCCGAAGGACCAAAACAGGTTACGGTAAACGCTCGGGTCGTAGTTCGGAATCCATCCCAACACCCAGAAAAGCGCCGGGACAAAGGCAAAGGCGCCCGAAAGCAAGGTGTAGGTAGCGATGATCGCCGCCGTCGCCAGACCGTAAACCACCAGGGGAAGGGAACCTTCGTAGGTCTTCTCCTTCTTGGCGACCGCGATGGTGGCGAAGAAAAGCCCCACAGCGATCAGCGCTCCTACGGCAAACAAGATCACCCCGATATAAAAGATCGGGTGCGCCTTCAAGGGAACATAGGCGGTGAACATCACATCCGCCTTGCCCATCAACACGATGATGTTGATTAACGCCCCACCGAGCACCATCAGGGCAAAGGCAAACCACCCCAGCTTGGGCTTCACCAGGCGCGCATTCAACAACACCGTGCTACCAAAATACAAACCAGCAACTTCAAAAAAGACAATCCAGGCCACCAGCATGTCCAACCCATGAAGGGTGAGCAAGCGGTAGAACCAGTCCGCGGGCAGCAGATGAACGGCAGGCCAACGCGTCATGGCAATCAGCAACGCGGCCGTGCCGCCTACCAGAATGCAAACCACCGCCGCCACCGCATTGGCCTTAATCAGGGCCTCTGCGGGCAAATGCACTTTGAAGCCTGTCGCACTGCAAGTGCGAAATTCCGATTCGTTCACAGGCATAGCAACCTCAGCAGCCATAATCACAAACCTCCTAAAAAGGTATCTCTCTCCATCCTCCGGGACAGACCATCCATCCTCATTCCGTCACCATGAGTTTGCTCACCATAATATGGTGACCGATCTCACAATATTCATTACACACCAACGAAAATTCGCCGCTGTCCGTCGGCGTGAGCTCGATAACGTAGTCATACCCTGGGATCACCTGAAAGTTCAGGTTGGTTGGCTGGATGGAAAGGCCATGGAGCACATCCAGAGAAGAGACATGCAGACGATAGGTTTCGCCCTTTTTCAGTTGCAGGATGGGATACCACTGCCACTGCCGAGCCAGCAGATACACATCCCCAGGCGGCGGGGCAACCACAGGGACGCCGTTTTCATCCCCAATCTTGTACTGCTCGGCAAAGTCCATCACCTTTTGCTGGAACGCCTGCGGCTCCACACGGTAGCTGGTGACCGGCACGTTCTGTCGCCCCATAAAGAACCAAATCGGCATCATTGCAGTCATAAAGAGACACCAGATAAATGCAATCGTCACCCAGTTTTTCTCCATCCTGTCCAGGGGCTTCCACCAGACTCGTTCTGGAGGGAACATAGCAATCTCCTTTCTTTTCGTGAAGTCTTTAGAGTTAGTTCTTCCGCGGTGCTATTGGCCAAGGGGTACGCTCAAGAGATTTAGCAATCCCCACACGTTGTAGAGAACAGCGCTCAACACCAGGGAAACCAGGAAAAGCAGGAGGATGTTATCGAAGATCTCCTGTCCACGCGGAATTTTCTCCTGGCCTTTGTCGTTTTTCTCCATCACAATTCACCTCCTTCTACAGAGAATCCACTTCCTGCCACAGCCCACGCGGGTGCGTTGACTGTATCTATAAAGAATAGATTATTCGCCTGAAAGAATCCTGAAGTTCATCCCCCTCGCCCTGAAAAAATCCTGAAAACAAAAAACGCCCGGGGTGTTCCCGCGGGCGAGTATGACGACAAACCTCGGAGTCAATTACGAGCGAGGCCTCCTGGCGGCGAATTGGTAGCCGACGCCGGATTGCGTCAAAATATAACGCGGCTTGCCTGCGTCCGGCTCGATTTTGCGCCGCAAGCGGCGGATATACGCCCAGAGATACTCCCTCTCATTGCCATACTCCGGGCCCCAGACGGCTTGGAGCAATGCCCGATGCGTGAGCACCCGCCCGGCATTGAGCGCCAGGTGCGCCAGCAGGTTGTATTCTGTGGGCGTGAGGGGGATTTTCTCCCCCTTGAGATACACCTGCCGGGAAGCAAAGTCAATCTCCAAATCACCAAAGGTCAGCGGTGGGCGGGGGGTGGATTGCGTCTGCGCGGCGCGGCGCAGCACCGCCCGGATGCGCGCCAGAATCTCCTCCACTCCAAAGGGCTTGGTGAGGTAATCGTCCGCTCCCAGGTCGAGCGCTCGGACGATGTCTTTCTCGCGCTCACGCGCGCTTAAAATGATAATGGGGACATCCGACGTGCGCCGGATAGATTGGCACACCTGGAAGCCATCGAGGCCGGGCATCATAATATCCAGGATAATCAAATCCACGATGTTTTTCTCAAACACTTTAAGCGCCTGACGCCCATCCTCGGCAGTGAGCACATCAAAGCCGCGAGCGCGCAGGTTGGCGCCGATGTATTTCAACGTTTGGGGTTCATCATCCACCACCAGGGCGCGTAGTTTCTTCATCCTTCCATCACCACAGGCTGCTCAATCACTTCAAGGCTGAAATAAAACCGCGAGCCCACGCCTGGCGTGCTCTCCGCCCAAATGCGCCCGCCGTGCGCCTCCACAATCCGTTTGCAGATCGCCAGCCCCAGCCCGGTGCCGGCGACGTGTTGACCCCGCCTCTGCACGCGGTAGAAACGGTCAAAGATGCGCTCCAACTGTTCGGGGGAAATTCCCGGCCCCTGATCGGAAACGCAGAAAACCACCTCACCATGCCGCGCCTCAACCTCCAGAAGGATCGGCGTGCCGGGATCGGCGTACTTGTCGGCGTTCTCAATCAGATTGGTGAGCACACACTCAATCTCACGCCTGTCCATCCACACAGGAGGCAAGCCGGGCGCCAAGCGCACCTCCGCGCGCCGATAGGCGGCGATATTGTGCTGCCGCGAGAGTACACCGTTGATCAGGTCCTCCACCGGGTAAAGCTCCTTCTCCATGGGGAGCGTCCCGGCCTCCAGGCGAGAAAGGTGCAAAATCTTTTTTACCAGCGTCGCCAGGCGGTCGGCCTCCGAATTGATGCTTTCCAGAAAATCGCGCTGGGTAGCGGCATCCCACTCCACGTCGGTTTGCAACAGAGTAGTGGCAAACCCTTTGATATGGTGCAACGGGGTACGCAGCTCGTGCGAAACCAGGGAAAGGAACTCGTCTTTTAGCTCCTCAATCTTCTTTCGCTGCGTCAGATCGTGGACGATATGCACCACGCCGCGGAGCTTGTTGTTTTCCGGGTTGCGCACGCGCCCATAGCTGATCTCAATCCAGGCGTCCTTCCCCGAAGCAGTGGGCATACAACCCTCAATGCCACCCCAATCCGCGTGAGACGCGTCATCATCGTCCGGGTGCAGGAATGGGCAAAGCGTATCACAAGTCAGGGCGCCATCCATGGTGCGCACATCAAACAAATAACGGCAGGATTGCCCTACCAGTTCCTCACGACTTCGTCCGACGAGGAGTTCCAGAGCAGAGTTCACCATCACAATGCGCTGATTGGCATCGCTGATCCAGATAGCGTCACGCGAGGACTCGATGGCCGCCAGCACTTTGCTCTTTTCTTCGGCGATTTGCCCATAAGACTCTTCCAATTGCCGCGCCATACGGTTGAACTCGTTCGCCAGGGATTCCAGCTCATCGTTGGTGGCGACATCCAGCCGGTGGGAAAGATCGCCCTGAGCGATCGCCGCCGCGCCCTGGCGAATCGTCTGTAACGGCTGAAGCACCAGGCGTTGAACGGCGTAGAAAACCAGCAACCCCAACGCCAACAGGCTTCCGCCAATTACCCTCAACAGCGCCTTCAGGCGCTGGCGCAGCACGTCATCATACGCCTGCAAAGAAATTTCCGTCGAGATCGCTCCATTGACCGCACCGATCTCCGCCTGGTGACAACGCTGACACTTTTCCTCCACAAACAACGGCTGCACATAGCGCACCACTCGATAACCGTCTTCATTGCGGACCTCCTGCACTTCCTCTCCGGCCAGGGCGCGCCGCTCCAGGTCGTCCTGGGGCAGTTCATCGGGCGTGGCCCCAAACTGACGCACTACCGGTTCTCCCTTAATCACCCGCAAGGAGGTAAAAATGCCGGTCTGACGCAGCCGCTCAATCACTTGCAGATTCCCATCTCGGTTCCCACCCTGGCTCATCGAAGCGTAGAGCGCCTCAAAGGCGACTTGATTGTGCGTTTTAGCCTGTGCCAGACCAACCTGCTCGATCTCCATGCTCTCGGTGATGGAAATAAACGCCAGGATAGCCGTCACGGTGAGAAGAAAAGCGCCGCCAACCAGCAGCATAATTTTTGGATAGAGGCCCTTCATGCAACAATCCTCAAAATCCTGCAAGGGAAACGCTGAGCTAACGCATCACACCCAGCGAATCCCATACCGCCCAATCCTGGTCATAGGTGCCGTTGGCTTTCACCACCAGATAGAACTGGACATCTTTCCCCGCCAGCGAATCCAACGGGATGGCGATCTTCTTCATGGCGCCATCGCAACTCTCGTTCCAGGAGCCTAATTCGGTCAATGTGCCGACGTCCGTGCCTAGAGTGTAATAAATCGCAAAGATGGCATTCCCCGCACCGCAAGAACCATCCGCGTTGGCAATAAACCCAATGCGCGCGCGGATCTCGTCACCGACACCCACCCGATACACCGGGTAACGCCCGATTACATAACCATCGTTCACCCACTTGGGATGGGTTTCCAGAATCTTGCCCGATGTCTTCCCGTCCTCCAGCTTTTGGCTATCCTTCACCATAGCAAAGCCGTTGGCATCCGTATCGGGGCCGCCGTAATTGATATCGGTATCGCCTACCG
>WFTY01000471.1 GCA_015485245.1 Anaerolineales bacterium
CTTCCCTGTCGCCCGTCACGGCTCCAGCCAGTTACACAGCATCACCCTTCAGGGCGATGCCCTGCAAACCCTCACCCCTCTCCACGGCACAGTGGGGCGTTTCAGTTTTGACAACGCCGGACGTAAGCTGACCTACTTCTTCGCCACCATGCGCGACCCCGGCCAGGTTTTCCTCCTCGAGAACGATGAAAGACGACAACTCACCCGCTTAAACGACTGGCTTTCCGATGTGGATCTCGGCGAGGTGGAGGAAATCTGGTTTCAGGGGCGGGACGGAAACGACCTTCAGGGCTGGATACTCAAACCCCCGGCCTTTGATGAAACCCAAAAATATCCATCCATCCTCGAAATCCACGGCGGGCCGCGGGCGCAGTACGGGCACTTCTTCATGCACGAGTTCTACTACCTGGCCGCGCAGGGCTATGTGGTCTACTTCTGCAACCCGCGCGGCGGCACAGGCTACGGTGAAGCGCACACCCAGGCCATCCACGGGAACTGGGGCGACGCCGACTACGCCGATCTGATGGCCTGGGCCGATTACGTTCAAGCACAGCCCTACATCGACCCCGATCGCCGCGGCGTGACCGGCGGTTCCTACGGCGGCTACATGACCCTATGGATCATCGGGCACACGCACCAGTTCAAGAGCGCCGTCGCCCAGCGCGTGGTGAGCAACTTCATCAGCATGTGGGGCACCAGCGACATGAACTGGATGATGGAACACCTCACCGGCGACCCCGCCCCCTTCAAAGACCTGCAAACCGCCTGGGATCATTCCCCGGCCAAATACCTGCCCGACGCCAAAACGCCCACGCTGATCGTCCACAGCGAGCAAGACCACCGCTGCCCCATCGAGCAGGGCGAACAGGCCTTTGTCCTCCTGAAGGTCAACGGCGTGGAAACCGAGATGGTGCGCTTCCCGGACGAACCTCACGGCCTCTCGCGGGTCGGTCGCACAGACCGCCGCGTCGCCCGCCTGGAGCACATCTTGCGGTGGATGGATAAATACCTGAAATGAACAAGAAAGTTTTCATCCTGCTCTGCGGCGACACACTGACGGTCGCCATCCTGACCGCGATCGGTTTCGCCTCACACAACGCGCTGGGCAGCGCACCGGCGCTGCGCCTGGCGGCGACGTTTTTCCCCACCCTGGTTGCCTGGCTGCTGATCGCCCCCTGGCTGGGCCTCTACGATCCGCAAATCACCGAGAAGGCAAATCAGCTCTGGCGCCCGGTCTGGGCTATCGTGCTGGCTGGGCCGATGGCGGCCTTCCTGCGCAGCCTGATGCTGGATGCCCTGCCAATCATCCCCATCTTCGTGCTGGTGCTGATCGGCACCTCAGCGCTGGGCATGCTGATCTGGCGCTTTGCTTACTGGCTTTGGGCGCGGCACCACCCATAAGAATCCTGGCCTCCATGAACCTGCGCGTCCATGTCACCACCGACTTCCAGACCCGCTTCGGCGCACCGGCGGAGATCATCGTGCGCGCGCCGGGGCGGGTCAACCTGATCGGCGAGCACACCGACTACAACGACGGCTTTGTGCTGCCGATGGCGATTGACCGCGCCATCTGGATCGCCCTGCGTCCGCGCCGCGACCGCCGCGTCCTGCTCCACTCCCTGGCCTTCTCCCAACCCGCCGATTTTTCCCTGGACGAGTTCACCCACGCCAATGACTGGACAGAGTACGTCCGCGGGATCGCTTGGGCGCTCCAGGAACACAAGCTGGCAGTTCCCGGCTGGGAAGGCGTCCTGGCAAGCGACATCCCCATCGGCGCGGGGCTGTCCTCTTCCGCGGCGCTGGAGATGGCCCTGCTGCGCGCCTTCTGCGTCCTGGGCGGCTGGGCGTGGGACGGCGTGGCGATGGCGCAGCTCGCCCGCCACGCGGATCGCCAATGGGTGGGGATTCAATCGGGGATTATGGATCAGATGATCGTCGCTCTCGGCCGGAAAGACCATGCCCTGCTGATCGATTGCCGCAGCCTGGAATTCGAGGCCGTCCCCCTCCCCACAGGGACTCGCGTCCTGGTGCTGGATACTGGCACCCGCCGCGGCCTGGTGGATTCGGCCTACAACGAACGCGTCACCCAATGCCGCGCTGCCGCCCATCATTTTGGCGTCCCCGCGCTGCGCGACGTCACCCTGGAGG
>WFTY01000472.1 GCA_015485245.1 Anaerolineales bacterium
GCCACGTCGTGCAGCATCGCCAGGATGGCGCTGACTCCGTAGCGGTGCGCGTGCTTGACCCCGCGGAAGGCGTACCAGATGTAGATCATGATGGCGGCCGAGGCGATGGCGATGGTGTAAATGGCCCGTTGGGTGACTTCTTGCCCAATGGTCGGGCCGACGCTCTCAAAGCGCAGCACCGTGACTTCGCTGCCGGAAAGCTCCTGGAGCGCCTGGATGATCTCTGCGTGGGTGGCGTCATCCATGTGTTTGGTGCGCACGATCAGATCGCTGCTCCCGGAGTGACGTGGTTCGGCGTCGGGGTAGCCGTAGCGGGCGTAGACATCGCGCACCTCTTGCAGCTCGGGGGCGGAGCCTGAAGTGAAACGCAGTTCGCTGATGCTGCCGCCGGAGAAATCCACAGCCAGTGGCAGTCCCCAGACGGCCAGGCCGATCAGGCCGGGGACGATGAGGATGAACGAGATCAAGAAGTAAAGGTAACGTTTACCGACGATATTCATTGAAAAACCCTCCGCGAATTAAACTCCGAACCAGCGACGGTGATCTGCCAGGCGGATTTTATCCAGAACCAGGTGCAGGTAAGAGCGCGTCACCACAATGGCGGTGAACAGACTGACGCCCACGCCTAAGGCCAGGGTGACGGCGAAGCCTTTGACCACGCTGGCGCCGTAGGTATTGCCGAACCAGAAGAGGATCGCTGATGTAATCAGCGTGGCGGCGTTGGAATCGCGAATGGAAGGCCAGGCGCGGTCCCAGCCGATGTCGATGGCGTGGATCAGACGGCGGCCAGCGCGCAATTCCTCGCGCATGCGCTCAAAGATCAGGATGTTGGCGTCCACCGCCACGCCGATGCTGAGCACAAAACCGGCGATGCCCGGCAGGGTGAGCGTGACAGGGATCAACTTGAAGAGCGCAAAGGTGATCGCTGCATAGGTGACCAGGGCGGCGTCGGCCAGCAGGCCGGGCAGGCGATAGTAGAGCGCCATGAAGAGCACCACTAACCCAAAGCCGATGATGCCGGCGATCAGGCTCTGGCGCAACGAGTCCTCGCCCAGGGAGGGGCCGACTGTGCGGCTTTCGATCACCTTGAGGGAGACAGGCAAGGCGCCATAGCGCAACTGGATGGCGAGTTCGTTGGCGGTTTCGGCGGTGAAGTTTCCGCTGATTGAGCCGCGCCCGCCGGTGATCGGCGACTGCACGACCGGCACCGAAATCACTTCTTTGTCCAGCACAATGGCTAGGTAGCTGCCCACGTTGTCGGTGGTGTATTCGCGGAAAATTTTGGCGCCTTCCTCGTCCAGCTCGAAGGCCACCTGAAACTGGTTGAGCTGGTCTTGCTGCACAATTACGTTCTTGAGCGAGCCGCCGGTCATCACGGTGTGGTAGACCGGCGTGTCGGCGGGCAGATCTTTGGGGACGGCGGGGTAGTCGGTGACCAGTTTTTGCCCGCGGAAGGCCAGCGCCTCGCCGGATGAGATTTTCCCCATATCCACAAATTCAAGCTGTCCGGTCTCGCCGAGCACGGCGATGGCCGCCGCTGGATCGGTTTCGCCAGGGAGTTCCACGGCAATGCGTCGGTCGCCGACGCGCTGGACGACCGCTTCACCGACGCCCAACAAGCCGTTCGCCCGGCTCTCGATGATCGTGCGTGCCGTATCCATCGCCTCGGAGCTGACTTCCGCGCCCTCGGGCAGATCAGCTTCCAGCAGCACCTGCACCCCGCCCACCAGGTCCAGCCCCAGGTGGGTGGTGATGGTGCGCTTGCCCAGGGTGATCGGCTGAGTGGGGATGGCGATCGCCATCGCCAGGAGGGTAAGGGGGATGATGAAAATGAGATTGCGTGTCTTTCGATTCATAGCCAGTGCATCTCCTGCATCGGGTTGTGAGAGGCGGCCTGGAGCGCGCGCCTCTGGAGGTTGCAAAACACGGGGGGATTATAGGACGCTTGTAGCAATTGGGCAATGCTCGGCGTGGCGTGGGTTATAATCGGCCTCGTTGTTTCCTAAGGAGAAGATACATGACCGGGCAGCGATACCTCCATTTTACCGTTTTTATCTCGGGGATGACCACGCTGGCGATCGAGCTTTCCGCCTCGCGTTTACTGGGCTATGTGTTTGGCACCAGCAACCTGGTTTGGGCGAGCATTATCGGCCTGATGCTGGTTTATCTCACCCTGGGGTATTCCCTGGGCGGCCGACTGGCCGACCGGCATCCCGAAGAAGCAGTCTTTTACCGGCTGCTGGCCTGGGGGGCGTTGACCTCCGGGGTGGTCCCCTTTCTGGCGCGCCCGGTGCTGCGCGCCGCGGCGGACGCCTTCGACCAACTGGCGATCGGCGTGCTGGCTGGCTCGTTCACCGCGGTGCTGGTGTTGTTTATTGTGCCGGTCACGCTGCTGGGGATGATTTCCCCCTTTGCTATTCGCCTGGCGCTCAGCGAAACCGATCAGGCCGGCAGGGTAGCGGGGCGAATCTATGCCATTTCGACGTTAGGTTCGTTCTTCGGCACCTTTCTGCCGGTGCTGTTGCTGATCCCGCTGGTGGGGGTGACGTTTACCTTTTTGATCTTTGGCGGGTTTCTGAACCTGGTGGCGCTCCTCGGGTTGTGGCGGCGCGTCGGGCGCGCCGCGGCGCTCAAACGTCTGTGGATGCCCGCCTTGCTGGGCGGGCTGGCGTTGCTCTGGGGGCAGGGAAATCTCAAAAACACCCCCGGCCAGGTCTACGAGACTGAATCGGCTTATAATTATCTCCAGGTGTTGGAAGTTGGGGAGTTCCGCTATCTGCGCCTCAACGAGGGGCAGGGGATTCATTCGATCTATCACCCGGAGCAGTTGATCTATAATGGGCCGTGGATGCAGGTGCTGGCGGCGCCGTTTTTCAACCCGGCACCTTACACCCCGGAGCACGTGGAGAGCCTGGCGATCGTCGGCCTGGCCGCGGGGACGACGGCGCGCCAGGCGACCGCGGCGTTTGGCCCCCTCCCGATTGACGGTTTCGAGATTGACCCGGCGATCATCCGCGTGGGGGAGACGTACTTTGGTATGGATCTGCCCAATCTGAACCCGATCGCGCAGGATGGGCGCTGGGGGCTGGCGCACAGCCCGCGGCGTTATTCGATCATCAGCGTGGACGCGTATCGCCCGCCGTATATTCCCTGGCACCTCACCACGCGCGAGTTTTTTCAAATTGTGTACGACCACCTGACCCCCGATGGGGTGCTGGTGATTAACGTCGGCCGTGCGCCGGGGGATCGTCGCCTGATCGAAGGGCTGGCGGCCACCATCGGCACGGTGTTCCCCAGCCTGTATGTGATGGACGTGCCCGATACGTTCAATTCCATCCTCTACGCCACCCGGCAGCCCACCCGCGTGGAAGATTTTTACGCCAATTATCAGGCCTTGCAGATGCAGGCGGAGGCCTCGCCTTTGCTGGTGAGCGCAGTGACGCGCGCCATCGCCAACCTGCACCCCGATCCGTGCGCCGGCGCTGAACCGGCCGCGGGCTGTCAGGTATTCACCGATGACCGCGCACCAATTGAGTGGATCACCAACAATATGGTGTTGAATTACATTCTCGGCGGCGGCGTGGAGGAGTTGCAGTAAGATCACGAACGGCTGACCGTGGACGGGGGGCGCGATCAGCCATCTGCTGTCTGCTGTCCTCTCTCTGCGGTTGGCCGTCTCCAAAGGAGTAAACGCAATGAACTTCCTAAAACGAACTTCTCAATGGCTTGTTGTCCTGCTCGTGCCCGTGATCCTGGTGTTGGGGGTGGTGCGCTTATTGCTCACCCCGTTGTTCATCCAGTTGGAGTATCGCACCCCCAATTTTCCCCCGGATTCCTATGGCTTCACTATGGAAGATCGCTTGAAGTGGGCCGAAGTCGCCCGACAATATTTGCTCAACGACGCCGGGATTGAGTTCCTCGGCGAACTGAGCTTTGAAGATGGGTCGCCGCTCTACAACGCGCGCGAGCTGCGCCACATGGTGGATGTCAAGGTGGTGATCGCCCAGGCCCTGCGGGTGTGGTACCTCTCCCTGGCGGTGGTCGCGCTGGTTGGGGTGTGGGCTTCCCGTGATGGCTGGTGGTGGGAGTACCGCCTGGCGCTCTCCCGCGGCGGTTGGTTGACGGCTGCCATCCTGGGCAGTCTGGTGGTCTTCATCGCCTTGAGTTTCAACGTGCTTTTCGTCGCGTTTCACAAGATCTTTTTCACGGGGGATACCTGGATATTCCGTTACTCCGATACGTTGATCCGCCTCTTCCCGGTGCGCTTCTGGCAGGATGCTTTTATCAGCGTGGGCGGGCTTTCCCTGCTTGGCGGCGTGCTGTTGGGTTGGTTCGCCGCCCGCCCGCGGCGCACGGTGTAGCCCCGCCAGAAAGTCCTGGAAAATCTGCGCGTTGGGAGTATAATCCCCGCCTTGGATTTAAAACAGGAAAAGGTGATTAAGATGGATATTGGATCAATTAAGCGGGTGCTGATTGGGGAGCCGTTCCCCAACAGCATGGAAATCCATGAGCGGCTGGACAAAATCCGCGGTCTGGCGATCTTCGCCTCAGACCCGATCAGCAGCAACGCCTACGCCACCGAAGCGATCATGAGCATTCTGATTGTTTTGGGGAGCGGGGCGCTTTCCCTGACCTTGCCGCTGGCCCTGGGGATCGCCGGGCTGGTGACGATTGTCATTTTCAGCTATGTGCAGATCATCCTGCACTATCCCAAAGGCGGGGGCGGGTATCGCGTCACCAAAGATAACCTGGGAACTTTCCCCGCTTTGCTGGTGGCTGGCGCGTTGCTCACTGACTATATCCTCACCGTCTCGGTTTCGGTTTCCGCCGGGGTGCGTGCCATCACCTCCGCCTTCCCACAATGGCATGATTACCGGGTGGGTATGGCGTTGGGGGCGATTTTCTTGATCACGTTGATTAACCTGCGCGGTGTGCGCGAGAGCGGAACGGTCTTCGCGTTGCCCACGTATGCCTTTGTGGCGGGTGTGCTGGTGGTCATTGTGGTGGGGCTGGTGCGTTATTTTGGCCTCTTTGGCGCTCCCCCTCTGGAAGTGACGCCGCACGTCGTCCCGCCGCAGCACGACATCGGTGGCTTCCTCTATACCTGGTTGCTGCTGCGCGCCTTCGCCGCCGGATGTACCGCGCTGACCGGCATCGAAGCCATCAGCGATGGCGTGCAGTCCTTCAAGCCGCCGGAATCGATCAACGCTGCCAAGACGATGGTGGTGATGGGTGTGATGGCAATGTCGCTCTTCAGCGGGATTTCGTTCCTGGCGACGCACCTCAGCCTGATCCCGAACGAGGCGAACAGCATCCTCTCGCAAATGACCGAAGCGGTTGCCGGAAAAGGGCTGTTGTATTACTGGGTGCAGGGCTTTACCATGTTAATCCTGGTGCTGGCGGCCAACACCGGTTTTCAGGATTTTCCCCGTTTAAGCTCCTTCCTGGCGCAGGATGGTTATATGCCCCGCTGGATGATGAACCGCGGCGACCGCCTGGTTTACAGCAGCGGGATCGTCACCCTGGCGGTTTTGGCCTCGGTGGTGGTGGTCATCTTCGACGCTGATGAGTTTGCCATGCTGCCCCTCTATGCCCTCGGCGTGATGGTCAGCTTCACCCTCTCGCAGGTGAGCATGGCCCGGCTGATGGGGCGCGTGGGCCGGTTGAAGCCGGGCGAGAAACTGCAAACCCTGTTCACCACCGTCGCCTACGAGAGTGGTTGGCGCTGGAAGCAGGTGCTCGGCGTGCTTGGCTCGGTGACTACCTTTGTGGTGCTGATTGTGCTGGTGGCGACCAAGTTTGTGGATGGCGCCTGGATGGTGGTGTTGGCTATCCCCTTGCTGATGCGCATGTTCTACGCCATCAATCGTCATTATCAGGACGTGGCGGAGAGCCTGCGGACGCGCGATCTGATTGGTTCGCGCCTGGTGCAGGTCGCCGACGTAGTTATTGTGCCCATCGGCGACGTTCACAAGGGTACGCTGCGCGCCCTGCAATATGCCAAACGTCTGGCGAAGGATGTGCGCGCCGTGTGTGTGATCACCTCCGATGCAGCCAAGGAGCGCCTGATGAAGCGCTGGAACCGCTTCCCTGAGCTGACCGGCGACGTGCAACTGCTGTGTATCGAGTACGATTACCGCGATGTGCTGGCTCCGGTGGTGGAATACATCGAGCGGGTCAAGGAAGAGGAGTTCCCCGATGATCTGGTCACTGTGGTGATCCCGGAATTTGTCACCCCCACGCTGGCCACGCAACTGCTGCACAACCAGAGCGCCAACGTGCTGCGCATGCGCCTGCGCGCGCGTCCCAACATTGTGGTGGTGGATATCCCCTTCCACATTTACTCGCGCATGAAGGTCGATGTGTCGCAGAAGAAAGAACCTGCCGGGGAAGAGGAAAACTCCGCCTCGGAAGCCGATCAATAAGCATTGCAGACCCGTTTTTGCGCCGCTCTGGTTTCGATACGCCCCTATGGAACTACTCGACCAGAGAGCGGCTGGTTAACTTATTTTCGTAAACGCCAATAAGAAAGATAACCTGAGTTCGGGATAGAAACAAAACGCATAAATGCGATCAGCGCCCTGAGTAGCACGGAGTGTTAGCGAAGTGCGTATCGAAGGGCGCTGATCTTTTCACTGAAGAACGCACCCTGAGCCTGTGTTGAGTCTGTCGGGGCGTAACGCTGCACTGGCTACCTCTACCCCGCCGCGGCGCGGTACATGCCGAAGCGGGGCAGTTTCTCCGCCGGGATGCGGGCAAGGCGTTCGCTGCCGGGGCTGAGCAAATAATACCCGCCGTTGCGGTGCAGCAGGGGGATGCGCCGCCGGCGGGCGGCGAACCAGGCGCGCGCTTCTTCCGAGCGCAGCGCGTAGGCTTCCATCTCTTGTGGCCAGCGGGAAAACAACTCATCAAATGTGTGAATAAAGGCGCGGCGATACGCGGCGCTGACTTCCCCAAGGTTGCTGATAACCCAGCATTGCTCTTCAAAAGCCCATTCATATGCCAGGCCGATGAAGCGGAAATCATCGGTGATATAGGGATAGAAGGGGAACTGGCGGCAGCTCAGGGCGCGGTACTCCCGCTGGCAGCGCGCCGCGCCCAGGCAGGCCAGCAGGATCATGCTGGGCGGTGTCTCGTCCTGTAATTTCTGGATTTCCTCCGGTTTGGCCTGGCACTTGTCCCCGCGCCAGGGATGCCATAAATCCGTGCGCCCTTGCAGGTATTCCCATTCCTGGAAATAAACGGCAGGCACGGCGTGACAGATATCGCAGCAGAACGGCGTCCCGTTGGGATTGTGGGGTGCGCACATCTGCCCGCAATCTGTCTCGGTGATAGGGGTGTGGAAGTCGCTGTATAAAGTGGCGATGTTGAGCGGTGGAATGTGAGGGGGCATAAACACAACCACGAAGGGCACAACGTGTCACAATGAAAAATGTGTTTTGTGCCCTTCGTGGTTCTTTATGTGCTTCGTGGTTAACTCACGCGCCAAACTTCTTTAATCGCCCGGCGTGTGCCAGCGCCAGGGACATGGTTTCCAGCGCCGGGAAGGTCCCCAGGCCGCCGCGGGCACAGGCGCGCTCGCCGAAGCGGGTGTTTTCATCGGGGAGGGCGGTCGCCGGGGCCCATAGCAGGAAAGGCACCGGATGCCAGGAGTGCGAGCGCAGCCGCGCCGGGGTGGAGTGGTCGCCGGTGATGATGAGCGTCGCGGGGTTCAGGTCGAGCAGGGCTGGCAGGGCAGCGTCCACGCTCTCGATGATCCTGGCCTTGCCCTCAAAGTCGCCGTCCTCGCCTTTGCTGTCGGTCTTCTTGATGTGGATGAAAAAGAAGTCGTATTCGTCCCAGTGCCGGGCGACGGCGGCGAACTCGTCGGCGGGTTTCTCGCCCTTAAACTGGATGACCTCCATGCCAACCAGTTTCGCCACGCCGCGGTACATTGGATAGACGGCAACGCAGGCGGCCTTCAGCCCGTAGGCCTCAGCGTAGGGGGGCAACGCCGGGTCGGTGGCAAAACCGCGCAGCGTGACGCCGTTGGCCTGGGGGTGTCCGGCAAGGGCCTGGCGCGCCGCGGCTATCCATTGATTGAACAGTTCGGCGGTGCGTTGCGCTGCCGGTTCGATGGGTGGGACGGGCAGCGGTGGAACGCCGGTTTTTTGCGGGTCGGTGTCCAGCAGTCGGGCGTCCAGCCCCTGGCCGCGC
>WFTY01000473.1 GCA_015485245.1 Anaerolineales bacterium
AATTGACTCCAAGGAGGCACTACCATGACCGAAGCATTTGATCTTGCCGTTATCGGCGCGGGGCAGGGCGGCTTGCCCGCGGCGCACATGGGCGCCCGTCTGGGTGCCAAAGTCGCTCTGATCGAGATGCACGAGGTCGGCGGCACCTGAGTGAACGAGGGGTGCATCCCCACCAAGACCTTGTTAAGGTCTGCCGAAGTGATGCATATTGTCCGGGAACGCGCTGCCGAGTTTGGTGTGTGCGGCGTGGATGCAACGGCGCTTTCTTTCGATTTGCCCACCGCGATGGCGCGCAAGGATGCCATTGTTGGCGGGATTATCGAAGGCATCTATAACGGGCTAAAGCGCAACGCGAAGATCACTTTTCTGCGCGGGCGCGCTGAATTCACCTCGCCGGTGGACATCCGCGTGGATGGGAAAGCCATCACCGCGAAAAAGAGCATCCTGGCGGTTGGCGCACGTCAGGCGGTGCCGCCCATCCCCGGCCTGGAAGAGGCGGGGTACATCACTAACCGCGAAGCCCTGCAATTGGAAAGCGTGCCGGATTCCATGCTTGTGATTGGCGGCGGGTATGTGGGCATTGAGTTTTCCCAAATGTATGCCCGCTATGGCACGCAGGTCACGCTGCTGGGGCGCGCCCCGCAACTGATGCGCGGCGAGGAACCGGAGTTGGCGGAGATGCTGGCTGATGTGCTGCGCGCCGAAGGGATAGTGATTTATACGGGGACGGAGGTCACCCGCGCGGGCGTCGAAAATGGTCTCCGTTGGGTAGAGGCTGCAACCCCGCAGGGGGCGCGCCGCTTTGAGGCCGAGGTCATCCTGCTGGCCGCCGGGCGAGTCGCCCGCGTGGAGAATCTGGGACTGGAGCAGGCCGGGGTGGAGATGGATGGGCGTTTCATTTGTGTAGATGCGACTTTACGCACCAGTGCGCCGAACATCTGGTCGCTGGGCGACGGCAATGGTGGCTACATGTTCACCCACCGCGCCACCTACGACGGCCCGATAGCGGCGTTGAACGCGGTGAAAGACCTGGGGCGGGAGGTGGATTACCGCGTTGTGCCGCGGGCGGTCTTCACCGAACCGGCGCTGGCGAGCGTCGGCCTGACGGAAGCGGAAGCGCGGCAAGCGGGGCGCGAGATCAAAATCGGCACAGCTTTGTTTGCACACTCTGGCAGGGCAAAAGCCATCGGCCAGACGGAGGGTATGGTCAAACTGATCGCCGACGCCGCGAGCGGTGAACTGCTGGGCGGTCATATCCTCGGCCCGCGCGCCGATGACCTGATTCACGCGGTGGCCGTTGCCATGCACGATCACGGCACTTATGAGCGGCTGACCAAAACCATCCATATCCACCCTACCCTGGCAGAGGCGGTAAAAAGCGCTGCCAAAGGGTTGCGTTGATGGTGGGCCTTCCGGCTGTTGGAAGAGAGACGCTTGTCTCAGATCGCCTCCTCGGTCTGAGGTTGTTTTGTGGAAAAGGACGTACGCATGATTTCAACTTCTCCTGTATCCCCTGCGCGATTGCAACTTAAGATCGGCGGCATGTCGTGTTCGTTCTGCACGATGACCATCGAGCGCATGCTGATGCGCATGGAGGGCGTCTCTGGTGTGCATGTCAGTCTGGCGCACGAAGAGGCCCTGATCGAGTACGATCCCACCCTGCGCACCCCGCTGGAGCTGCGCGACACGCTGCGCAAGTTCGGTTATACCGTGCGTGATCCCGATAAGGTCAAAGCCTTTGAGGAGCAGCAGGCCGAACTGCGCCGCGCCCGTACCCTGCTGCTGTGGGGCGCGGCCTTTACGCTTGTCACCCTGATTGTGATGATTTTGCGCTGGTTGGGCGTGCGCCAGCCCTGGTTCCAGCCGTTGATGATCGCGCTGGCGCTGTTGACCACCTTTGGGGCGGGCGCGCATATCCTGGGGATGGCCTGGCAATCGTTGCGCCGCGGCATCCTCAACCAGCATGTGCTGCTCGAGTTCGGAGCGTTCGCCGGGTTGATCGGCGGTGTGCTGGGGCTGTTCTTTCCACAGGTCTTCCCGGCGCACGAATTTTTTGCCGTAGCGACCTTCATCACTACTTATCACCTGCTTTCTGGTTGGGCCTCGCTGCTGGTGCGTACACGAGCTTCGGAGTCGGTGCGCCGATTGCTGGCCTTGCAGCCGGAGACCGCCCGCCGCGTCAACCCGGATGGAAGCGAGGACGAAGTTCCGGTGGGTGAATTGGCTATCGGCGAGCGGGTGCGCGTCCGCCCGGGGGAATCCATCCCCGTGGATGGGCGCGTGCTGGAGGGCGCATCGGCGGTGAATGAAGCGCTGGTGACGGGCGAACCGTTGCCCGTGGAAAAATCGCCCGGCGCCGAGGTCATCGGCGGTTCAATCAATCAGACTGGCGCTTTGCTGGTGGAGGTCACCCGTCTGGGCGAGGAATCCTTCCTGGCGCAGGTGGCGCGTCACATCGAGGCCGCGCGGGCGATGAAGCCCGGCATCCTGGCGCTGGCTGACCGCGTGCTGGCGTGGTATGTCCCTGCGGTGCTGAGCTTTGGCGGGCTGGCGGTGTTGATTTGGGGGCCTGGCGCCTGGCTGCTAAGCGGACAACCGGATTGGGCGCGAGCCGTCTTTGCCGCGCTGGCTGTGCTGGTGATGGGCTATCCCTGTGCGCTGGGTATGGCCACGCCGTTGGCGATGATCCGTGGCGGCGGGGAAGCCGCCCGCAAAGGCATCCTGATGCGTTCCGGCGCTGCTTTTCAGGTGCTCAAAGACATTCGCTATATTGTGCTGGACAAGACCGGCACGTTGACGGAAGGAAAACCCGTGATCAGCAAGCAGGTATCCCTGAGCAGGGACGAGAATGGAGGGGATTTGCTTTGGCTGGCGGCATCTGCCGAGCGCTTCTCCGAGCATCCCCTTGCCCAGGCCGTTGTGGACGCTGCCCGTCAGCACAGTATCGCTGTGTCCACCCCGCAGGGCTTCGAGGCCGTGCCGGGGCGCGGCGTGCGTGCGCTTGTGGAGGGGCGCGAGGTGCTTGTCGGCAGCCCGCGTTTTCTCGCTGAACAGGGGGTAAATTTGTCGCCGTTGCAGGATGCCCTGGACGCGCTTCAGGTGGCCGGGCAAACCGTGGTCGCGGTGGCCGTTGACGGCGCTGTTCTCGGTCTGCTCGCCATCCGAGATGCGCTCAAGCCCGACGCCCGCGAGACGGTCGCCCGCCTGCGGGAATTGAACATCGAGCCGGTCATGCTAACGGGCGATAACGCCCGCACTGCGCAGGTCGTGGCTGCTGAGGTCGGTATCGAACAGGTCTTCGCTGGTGTGCTGCCGGGTGAAAAAGCGGAGCAAGTGCGCCAGTTACAGGCCACGGGGAAGCGCGTCGCAATGGTGGGCGATGGCATCAACGACGCCCCGGCGTTGATGCAGGCTGATGTGGGGATCGCCATCGGCGCGGGCACGGATATCGCCATTGAGTCCGCCGATGTGGTGCTCACCAGCGGGCGGTTGGGCGCGATTGTGGATGCCTTTTACATCGGGCGCAGGTCGTATCGCAAGACGGCGCAAAACCTGATTCTGGCTTTCGCGTTCAATGGGATCGGCGTGCCGTTGGCTGTCACTGGCCTGGTGCCGCCGTATTGGGCGATGCTGGCGATGATCGCCAGCGTCAGCGCGGTGCTGCTCAATTCGTTTGGCGGTCGGCTTTCTTGGCAGGAAACAGCACGAAGTTGAAACTCGTCTTCACTGTCTTTGACGTCGCCTGGCGTCTTGTGAGCGGGAGCTGGCGGAAAAGATTACTGCTTAGGTGTGACCCAGAGCAGATACTTATCTTCCACGCAGGCAATCTGACGAGACGCAGATACGCAAACCTGGTAGTGCACCCATGTCCCCTTTTGGGCATTCTCGAAGGGAGGAATTTCTATTGAGGTAAAGCCGTCCTGGCGCGTGGCTTGCATGCGGTAGATGCGAAACTGGTCATTGGAGAACGTCACTTCGATGACTGGCTGTATGTTGGCCGCGGGTTGGCCGTCTTTGTAAACCCACACAGAGATGATTTGAGGGTCGCTGGGGGAGAGGCTGCTGTACCCTTTGGAAACGCTTAGGATGAGCGATCCATCGGCTTGTGACCTGGTTTGGACCGTATTCGTCTCTTGCTTCTGATAGAATTCTTTTTTGTACATCTCGCCCAGCGCCAAAGGGCGTACCTGGAGTTCAGGCGGACGGGAAGGATTGTATTCCAGGCACATATTTTCAAAGCATTGCAGGTACGTCTCGTCGCTTTGTTGTTCAAAGGGACTTACCGCGTTTCCAAAGAGTTCAATGCCGGAATTCTTTGAAATGAACTCCTGGAATACATCGGGCACGTCATAGTCCAGTCCCAGTTGGGCTGGAAAGCCCAGCATGGCGGTAATGGGTCGTAGGCGAATGCCGCCTGGGCGACTTGGATCGCGAACCACGACGGCGTTGGTGTAAATTCTTTCCTGGTATCCATCTGACGCCTGGTAAGCTTCGGTTAGAGGGGGGCCAAGCAAATTCAAAGGCAGGCGGGAAAGCGCTTCTGCGAAGGGCGTTTGGATGATTTTCTCTGGCCTGGGCCTGGCCTCCTCGGGTGAGGTATATTCGCAGGAGGTTGAGCAAAACCAGGCGCCGTAGTGCAACAGGCGCACAATATCAGGGGCGTCATTCTCCAGCTGATAAAACCCCATCCTTTCAAAGTATTGTTGGATGCTGCCGTACTCAGCGTCATAGATCACATCGGTCAGCGGCAGGCCGACAATCGCGGCCCCGCCTAATTGATCGTAGAGTTCCTGAAAGCCGCTGAATACAGCGTGCCCTCCTGGAGAATCAGGCGATGACATCGGTTGCTGGATGCCCATTTGAACACCAATGGGAGCCAGGGAAAACCGTTGACTCTCCGGGAGACTGGGGTCGTATACCATCTGCACAGCCGGCGTGAACTGATAGAAAGCCCCCTCTTTGGAAAACTTTGGCGAGATTGGGGGGCCAAGCACCTCTTCGCCTCCTAGTTGTTGATAAAAACGCTGAAAGAATGGATCAACGACCAGGGACGTGCTAGTGCCTGTGAAGCTCCCTTTGGTGACTGGCGTAGTTGCTGTGCAGGCGATCAAGCCCAGGGTTAACATCCCCAGGAGAATGACTCTTCGCAGGGATGCGGAGGATGTGCCCGCAGGAAAGCGGATAGGAAGAATTGTGATGGACTTCATCATGCCTCCTGTGAACGCACATCTAAATCATGTGTACGCATAGAATCAAAGGCTATGCTATTGTTGCCAGGCAGGATGATATGATTAAGGACCTATCCGAGAATTGCGCCGTCGGTTGAGTGTGTCAAAACCCGGCGCTGGTTTCGAGAGCCTCAACCGGCACCTTCCTGAATTTGCGGATAGGTGCTAAGTCTTTGGTGTTAGATAGCTTTTACGCTGTGTTGTTCACGATGTTTCGCCCCTCATCGATATGAAGTTCTTGCAGGTGGGGATGTGCGCCTTGCTTCCGGCATATCTGATGGGGCGGCCTGGCAATCATAGTCTTTTATAAAAAGACCGTAGACCCATGGCTTTGCGTCCCGAGCTTTCGCCCGGTTTGCCTTTCTCCGAGTCTTGCTCAACCATATCACAAGATCAGGGATTTGAAAAGATGACAAGATTCACAAGTTGGAATAATTTCAGAAGGAAACACGCTGGAGGGAAAAGCAAAAACACCCCGTAATGCACGTCCTACGGGGTGTCTTTCTGAGTGAGCGCGGAAGGACTCGAACCTTCAACCAATGGCTTAAAAGGCCACTGCTCTGCCATTGAGCTACGCGCCCCAATTCGGCGTGATTGTATCACGCCCACAGGGGAGCGTCAACGAAAAATCCTTGACGATTCCCCTGATCCTCAGTATCCTCTCTATAGATCAAGGAGATTAACCAATGAGCGATATACATCATGTAAATGCCGATACGTTCCAGAGCGAGGTGCTGGAATCCGAAGTGCCCGTTTTGGTGGATTTTACTGCTGTGTGGTGCGGACCGTGCAAGATGCTGGAGCCAATTGTGGCAGAGCTGGCCGCTGAATGGGAAGGGCGCGTTAAGGTCGTCAAGCTGGATGTGGATCACAACCAGGCGTTGGCGATGAATTATCAGGTCATGGGTGTCCCGACGTTAATCTTGTTCAAGGACGGTGAGATTCGCGAGCGTATGACCGGCTATCGACCTAAGAAAAAGATCGTTAAGAAGATCAGCCCGCATATCTGAACGTTCAACAAAAAAAGCCCCTGGCCAGAAACAGCCGGGGCTTTTTTGTTAGTGGGAGCTACGAGGGAATTACAACCCTGCCGCAGCGCGCAGTGCCGCGGCTTTGTCGGTGCGCTCCCAGGGCAGGTCGAGGTCATCGCGCCCGAAGTGCCCGTAAGCGGCCACCTGGCGGTAGATCGGACGGCGCAGCTTCAGGTCGCGGATGATCGCGCCGGGGCGCAGATCGAAGTGCTCGTTGATCAGGGCAGCGATCTTCTCAGCGGCGATCTTGCCGGTGCCAAAGGTCTCCACGTTGACGCTTAGGGGGTGCGCTACACCGATGGCGTAGGCCACCTGAATTTCGCAGCGCTCGGCCAGGCCGGCGGCGACCACGTTTTTGGCAGCCCAGCGGGCTGCGTAGGCAGCCGAGCGATCCACCTTCGTCGGATCTTTTCCAGAGAAGGCGCCGCCGCCGTGACGGCCCATCCCGCCGTAGGTGTCGACGATGATCTTGCGGCCGGTCACCCCGGCATCGCCCTGCGGCCCGCCGATCACGAAGCGGCCGGTGGGGTTGGTGTAGATTTTCAGCTCGTCGTCCACCATGTCCTCGGGCAGCACGGGGGTGATGACATGCTCGATCAACTGTGCGCGGATCTCCTCCTGCGAGATCTCAGGGTCGTGTTGGGTGCTGATCAGCACCGTGTCTACACGGACGGGTTTGCCGTAGTGATATTCAATCGTCACCTGGCTTTTGCCATCGGGGCGCAGCCAGGGGAGCGTGCCGTCCTTGCGGGTTTCCGCCAGGCGACGAGTAAGTTTGTGGGCCAGATAGATCGGCATGGGCATCAGGGTGGGCGTTTCGTCACAGGCGTAGCCGAACATCATTCCCTGATCGCCGGCGCCGATGGCCTCGATCTCGGCTTCGGTCATCTCGCCGGAGCGGGCTTCCAGGGCCTGGTCAACACCCTGGGCGATGTCGGGGCTTTGGCTGGCGATGGCGGAGAGCACGCCGCAGGTATTGCCGTCGAAGCCCTTTTTGGCGCGGTCGTACCCGATTTCTACGATAACTTTGCGCACCAGTTCGTCGAAGTTGACGAAAGCCTTGGTGGTGATTTCGCCCAACAGCATCACGTAGCCGGTTTTGGTAGCCACCTCGCAGGCGACGCGCGAATACGGGTCCTGCTCCAGGCAGGCGTCCAGTACAGCGTCACTGATCTGGTCGCAAATTTTGTCGGGATGCCCCTCGGTGACTGATTCCGAGGTGAACATCAATTTGGGAGATTGCATAAAAGTTGTGGTCATTTGTGCCTCCAGAGAACGAAAATGCCCCTCTAGCGTAGAGGGGCATCATTCACGGTTGTACAGCTCCCTCTCATCTTCCAGAACATCCGTCTGCCGGAATTAGCACCGTGGACCCCGTTTGCCTGTCAACGACAGTCAGACGGCGATCCTGGTTGCTGAGGCTTCACAGGGCCGGTCCCTCCACCTCTCTGGATAAGAGTCGCTAGCGGGTTTATGCGATTGTGGGCGAGATCATACCACGCCTCCGACGGGCTGTCAATTTTAGTATTCCACCTCGCTGATGGGGTTGAGCTTGGTGAAATTGTGCCGCGCTACGATCTCGCGCACCGTGCCGGTGGTGCCACGAATGACCAGGCTGTCGGTGCGGGCGCCGTGGCTGAAATACTTGACGCCATCCAGCAATTCGCCGTTGGTGATGCCGGTTGCGGCGAAGAACACGTTTTCGGAGGACACCAGGTCGTTCATGCCGAGGATGGTGTCGAAATCGTAGCCCATTTCTTCGGCGCGGTGCTTCTCTTCCTCGCTGCGTGGGAAGAGTTTGGCCTGAATCTCGCCGTCCATGCCGCGCAGGGCGCAGGCCGCCAGCACGCCCTCCGGCGTACCGCCGATGCCCATCAGTACGTCGATGCCTGCGTCGGGCCAGGCGGTCATCAGCGCGCCGGCCACATCTCCATCGGGGATCAGGCGGATGCGCGCGCCGCAGGCGCGCACTTCCTTCACCAGTTCAGCGTGCCGCGGCCGATCCAGGATCACCACAGTTAGATCGTTGATGTGCATGTCTTTGGCTTTGGCGATGCGCTCGAGGTTGACTTTGACCGGCGCTTCAATGTCGATCACGCCCTTGGCCTGGGGGCCGACGGCGATCTTGTTCATGTAGAAAACCGGCCCGGGGTTGAACATCGCCCCGCGTGGGGCTACGGCGACCGTGGCAATGGAGTTGACAAACCCGTTGGCCAGCGGGCGCGTGCCGTCAATGGGGTCAACGGCGATGTCCACCTCGGGGGGGGAACCGTTGCCCAGGCGCTCACCGTTGAAGAGCATGGGGGCTTCGTCTTTTTCGCCTTCGCCGATCACCACCACCGCGTCCATTTCGATGGAATTGAGCACCAGACGCATGGCGTCTACCGCGGCTTTGTCGGCGGCTTCTTTCGCGCCGCGTCCCATGAAGCGACCGGCAGCCAGCGCCGCGGCCTCGGTCACGCGCACCAGTTCCAGAGCCAGGTTGCGGGTTGGTTTGCTGGGCATAATTTATTCTCCTTCCAGATAAGACATGTTGATTTGAGATTTTTCCCTCAGAACCCCGATGGGAAAATTAAGCCCCCGGCAGGGTTGCCTGTTTCCGGGGGAGAGGAGGTCGTTTGGGTCAGATGAAAAACCAAAGGGTTAGATAATATCCAAGGAAGCCAGCCCATAGCCAGCTGTCAATGCGGTCGAAGGCACCGCCGTGACCGGGGATCAAATGACTGGAATCCTTCACCCCAGCTTGTCGTTTTACCATGCTCTCGCCCAGATCGCCCAGGGGAGTGAGGGCTGCCAGGATCAGACCGAGCATCGCGCCGCGCAGCGGGGTGATCGCTGTTTGCGGCCCGGCGGGCAGGCTCCACAGCGCGGCAAACGCCGCTCCCCCTAAAACGCCGGTGACGATCCCGGCAAAGTAACCCTCCCAGGATTTTTTGGGGCTGAGCCGCGGGCTGAGGCGATGGCGTCCGTAGGCCCGGCCGATGAAGTAAGCGCCCGAGTCGGCCAGCCACACTGCTGGCAGGACGACCAGCACCCACCACACGCCCTCCGGAAGCTGCCGCAGGGCGATCAGGTACGATCCCAGCAGGCCGATGTAGAACACCCCGCTTAGCGAGATGGCGAAGTCGGTGGCTGCCTGGTCGCGTCCGCGCTCGTACTGCACGAGGTGATGGATCATCAGCGCCAGGGGAATCAGCCCGTTGACCCAGCTGAGGTCGCGGTACCAGATCGCCTGTGTGGGTGTCTCAACAGCGCGAGCCAGCACAAGAGCCAGCGATCCGGCGACCATCAAGCCGTTAGCTGGTTGAAACCCACTTGCCTGAAAAAGCCGACCATATTCCCAGGTGGCGATGCCCAGTAGCAGGGCGATCAAAGCGGTGTACACCCACCCGCCGCGGTAGATTGCGCCCATGCCCAAGGGGAGCAGAATAATGGTCGCCAGGATGCGTTGTCGGAACATGGGTTATTTTTCCTGAGGGGGGGAGACCTGCCCGAAGCGGCGATTGCGGCGGCTGTATTCCCAGATGGCTTCGAGCAGCTCTTCTTTGCCGAAGTCCGGCCAGAAGGTGGGGGTGAAATACCACTCAGCGTAAGCTCCCTGCCAGATGAGGAAATTGCTGCCGCGCAGTTCCCCTGAAGTGCGGATGATGAGGTCAGGATCGGGGACGCCGGCGGTGAACAGGTATTGGTTGACCAGCTCGACGGTGACTTTCTCCGGTGGAATGTTGTCGGCGATGATGCGTTGGATGGCGCACACGATTTCGTCTCGCCCGCCGTAGTTGAAGGCTACATTGAGCACCAGGCGGTCGTTTTCTTTCGTTGTCTCGACAGCCTGGTGGACTTTCCTTTGCAGCGAAGGCCGGATGCGATCCAGCCGGCCGATATGGCGGATCTGCACGCCGTTTTTGTGCAGGTTTTTCAATTCGCGGTCAATCACATCTTCGAGAATGCGCATCAGGCCGCGGACTTCCTCGATGGGGCGCCCCCAGTTTTCTGTGGAGAAAGCGTAAAGCGTGAGGTATTTAACGCCAAATTCCACGCAGGCCTCTACAACGCGCCGCAGGTTATCTGTCCCGGCGCGGTGCCCGGCCAGGCGCGGCAATCCGCGAGCAAGCGCCCAGCGCCCGTTCCCATCCATGATGATGGCGATGTGACGGGGAATATTTGGCGGTAGCGAAGGTTTTTCTTCAGGCATGCAGATTATTTCTCGTGAGGGGGTGAAGCGCCCCTTGCGGCGGCGAGGTTAAACCTCGCGAATTTCGTTTTCTTTCCGTTCGCCAATTTTGTCGATCTCGTCGATGAAGTCGTCCGTCAACTGCTGGATTTGCTTCTCCGCCCGCGTGCGCTCATCCTCTGAGATTAATCCTTCATCTTCGTATTCGTGCAGATCTTTGTTGGCGTCGCGGCGGATGTTGCGAATGGCCACGCGCGCTTCTTCGACGCGATGCCCGACGATGCGGACAAGCTCCTCGCGGCGTTCCTGGGTGAGAGGGGGCAGGTTGAGGCGGATGACTTTGCCATCGCTGTTCGGAGTCAGGCCCAGGTCGGAGGTCAGGATGGCTTTCTCGATGTCTTTCAGGGTGGAGGGGTCGAAGGGGCGGATCAACAGGGTGCGCGGCTCCGGCACGCCGACGCTGGCCAGTTGTTGCAAGGGGGTAGGCGCGCCGTAGTACTCCACCGAGAGCTTTTCCACCAGCGCCGGGTTGGCACGGCCGGTGCGGATGGCGGCCAGGTCTTCTTCCAGGGCCTGAACGGCGCCTTTCATGCGTGATTTTGCGTCCTGATATAGATCATCGATCATGGGAGGCCTCCTCTCTCTATGAACGTTGAGAATGCTGATGGAATTTTACCATGACACCCCCTGCGCCGAACAAGCCGCTACCCAAACGAGTGGTGGTCAGCGGAACCCCCTCCGCTGACCACCGTTGTCTTAATCGCAGACCAGTGTGCCCACGGTTTCCCCGCCGAGCGCCCGCCGCAGGATGCCTTCTTCCCACAGGTTGAGCACCAGGATGGGGAGGTGGTTATCCATGCACAGGGATATCGCGGTGCTGTCCATCACTTCCAGACGACGATTGAGAGTTTCGATGTAGGTCAGGCGGTCGAACTTGACCGCCTGGGGATTGGTCATGGGATCGGAGTCGTAGACGCCGTCTACTTTGGTGGCTTTGATCAGCAAATCGGCGCCGATTTCCATCGCCCGCAGCGCAGCAGCGGTATCGGTGGAGAAGTATGGATTGCCCGTCCCGCCGCCGAAGATCACCACGCGCCCTTTTTCCAGGTGCCGGATGGCGCGACGGCGGATGTACGGTTCAGCGACCTCGCGCATGTCAATCGCCGATTGCACGCGGGTGATGATGCCGGCGCGCTCCATGGCGTCCATCAACGCCATGGCGTTGAGCACGGTGGCTAGCATGCCCATGTAATCCGCCGTGGCACGATCCATCCCGCGGGCGATCCCCCGGCTGCCGCGCCAGATGTTGCCCGCGCCGATCACCAGAGCGATCTGGGTGCCCATGTCAGCGATTTCAGCGATGTGGTTGGCGACGTTTTCCGCCTGCAATGGGTCGATGCCAAAGCCCTCTGGCCCGGCCAGCGCTTCACCACTGAGTTTTATCAGTACGCGTTTATAGTGTGGGGAGGTGTTCATGGCTTTGTTCCTCCTTAGCAAAAGGCCAACCGGGTCAGGGTTGGCCTTTTGGCAGTTAAGCCTGGCTGGTTTCTCCAACCGCCCAGCGAACAAATCGCCGGATGATGATGTTTTCGCCGATGCTGGCGATGTTTTCGTGCAGGTATTCCTGGATGGTGATTTTGTCATCGCGAATGTAAGCCTGCCGCAAGAGCACAAACTGATCCTTGAATTTGTCCACGCGGCCCTCCACAATGCGATCAATCACCTTTTCCGGTTTGCCTTCCTGAATGGCGCGCTCGCGAGCGATCTCGCGCTCTTTCTCCAGCACCTCGGCCGGGATCTCGTCTTCGGAGACCCAGCGGGGGGCGAGCGCGGCGATTTGCAGGGCGATTTCGTGAGCAAACTTGCGGAACTTCTCTGAGCGGGCGACGAAGTCGGTTTCGCAGTTGATCTCGACCATCACGCCCACGCGCCCATCGCCGTGGTTGTACAGTTCCAGCACGCCCTCGGAGGCCTCGCGATCGGCGCGCTTGGCGGCCTGCGCCAATCCCTTCTTGCGCAAAAACTCAACGGCCTTGTCAAAATCGCCGTTGCTGTCTTCGAGCGCCTTTTTGCAGTCCATGAAGCCAGCGCCGGTGCGCTCGCGCAGGGTTTTAATATCTTTGGCTGAAATACTCATCTCTATTCCTCGTCCTGGGGAGTTTCTTCCGTTGCGGCCTCTGTTTCGGTTTCTTCACCGGACTCCGCTTCGGCGGCTTCCGCAGCCTCGGCAGCCTTCGCGGCTTCCGCGGCCTCGGCAGCCTTCGCGGCTTCCGCAGCCTCGGCGGCTTCAATGGCTGCAGCCTGCATAGCGGCTTCTTTGGCACGCTGCTCTTCTAGCTTGGCGAGCGTGGCTGCGCCGAGCAATTCTTCGTCGCTCATCTCGGCGGTCTCGCTGTAGGGGACGGTTACGGTTTCGGGGATCTCTTCCTCCTCGTCCTTGCGCATGGCTTTGCCTTCCAGCACGGCATCGGCGATCTTGCTGACGATCAGCTTGATGGCGCGGATCGCATCGTCGTTGGAGGGGATGACGTAGTCGATGTTGCGCGGATCGCAGTTGGTATCCACCATGGCGACCACAGGGATTCCCAGGATGTTGGCCTCGTGGACGGCGGTATCTTCGCGGCTGACATCTACCACGAAGAGGATATCGGGCAGGTTGTCCATATCGCGGATGCCGCTGAAGAGCAGCTCCAGGCGCTCGATCTTGCGGTTTTGCTCCAGGGCTTCCTTCTTGGTGAGTACCTCAAACTCGCCCTGATCGCGCATGCGCTCCAGGCGTTTGAGTTCGTTGACGCGTTGGCGGATGGTGGACCAGTTGGTCAATGTGCCGCCCAGCCAGCGGTGGGTGACGTGGGGCATACCGCAGCGCGTGGCTTCCTGGATGATGATATCCTGCGCCTGGCGTTTGGTGCCCACGAAGAGCACGCTGCCGCCCTCGGCGACGATATCGCGCACCAGCGCGTAGGCTCGTTCCAACTCGTTGAGCGTTTGCTCCAGGTCAATAATATGGATATTGTTGCGCTCGGTGAAGATATAGGGTTTCATCTTGGGGTGCCAGCGGTGTGTGCGGTGCCCAAAGTGAACTCCGCTCTCCAGGAGCTCTTTCATGGTGACAACAGGCATGGTATTCTCCTTGCGTTTTTCCTCCGCTTCCCTCAACCCCGTTCCAGGAGCCGCATCTTCTTCCCCCGCGGCACGCCCTGGTGGGTCAGGAAGCGTGTGTGATAGGTGTATCTCGCCGGAGCGAGACCGGGGCGGAGTATATCACAGGGGTATACATCCGTCCAGCGATATTTCTGCTGTTTCGATTCGAGACCCTCCCGCAGGTTTCAAACCTGCGGGAGGGTAAGATGTTTACAACTCCGGCGAGCGGGTGACGATGCGCTCCTTTACCATCTGGATGAATTCGCCAACGGGCATGCCGTTCTGGCGCGAGCCATCGCGCTTGCGCAAGGAGACCGTCTGCGCCTCCACCTCGCGCTGGCCGACCACCAGCATGTAGGGCACCTGCCTCTTCTGAGCGGCGCGAATTTTAGCGTTCATGCGGTCAGAGCCCAGGTCGGCTTTGGCGCGCACGCCCTCGGCCTTGAGTTGTCGCTCCAGTTTCACAGTGTATTCATTCTGGTCGTCCGTGATCGGGATGATGCTCACCTGCTGCGGCGCCAGCCACACGGGGAATTTCCCGGCGTAGTGTTCGATCAGAAAGCCGATCATGCGCTCGTGGGTGCTCAACGGGGCGCGGTGGATGCACAACGGAGTTTCGTCCTCGCCGCGGCTGTTCTTGAATTTCAGGTCAAAGCGCGGCGGGACGGCGAAATCCACCTGGTTGGTCGCCAGGGTGAACTCCTTGCCAATGGCGCTCCACACCTGCACGTCGATCTTCGGGCCGTAGAAAGCCGCCTCGCCGGGGACTTCCACGTAGTTGACGTTCCCGTTTTCCATCGCCTGACGTACCATGTCCTCGGTCTTCAGCCACAGGCGTTCGTTGTCCACATATTTCTTGCCCAGCCCGGCTTTGTCGTGCGTGCTGAAGCGCATAATGTATTTCTCGATGCCGAAGATCTCGAAGTACTCCATATACATGGCGATCACATCCATGAACTCGCGTTCAAAGTCTTCTTCCGAGCAGTAGATGTGGGCGTCGTTCATCTGCATGGAGCGCACGCGCATCAGCCCGAAGAGTTCGCCCGATTTCTCGTAGCGGTAGCAGGTGCCGTATTCCGCCAGACGCAGCGGCAGATCGCGGTAGCTGCGCGGCCGGGCGGCGAAGATTTTGTGGTGCATCGGGCAGTTCATCGGCTTGATGTAGTAGCGCACGCCCTCCATCTCCATCGGCGGGTACATGCTCTCGGCGTAATAGGGCAGGTGACCGCTGCGGATGAACAGCGCCTCTTTGGTGAGGTGCGGCGTGCGCACGCGCTCGTAGCCGTGCGCCAGTTCGATCTCTTTGGCAAGTTTTTCCAGCTCCTCGATGATGATCCCGCCATTGGGCAGCCACAGCGGCAGCCCCGGGCCGACCTCTTCGTCAAAGGTGAAGATATCCAGTTCTTTGCCCAGTTTGCGGTGATCGCGCTTTTTGGCCTCTTCCAGCATGTGCAGGTGGTCTTTCAGCTCCTGGGGGGTTTTCCAGGCCGTGCCGTAGATGCGCTGGAGCTGCGGGTTGTGCTCGTCGCCGCGCCAGTAGGCCCCGGCCACGCTGAGCAGTTTGACCGCCGAGGGGTTGATCTGCCCGGTATGCTCGACGTGCGGGCCGCGGCACAGGTCGGTGAAGGTGTCGTGCGTGTAGAACGAAATCTCCGGCTTCTCGTCCAGCGGGTTGCCGTGTTCGTCCGTGCTGCCGCGCTCCAGGTTTTCGATCAGTTCGAGTTTATAAGGCTGATCGGCGAAGACTTTTTTTGCCTCCTCGGCGCTGACCACCTTCCTGACGAAGGGGTGCCGCCCGGCGATGATCTGGCGCATGCGCTTTTCGATGGCTTTGAGGTCCTCGGGGGTGAGGTTGCGCGGCAGGTCGAAGTCGTAGTAAAAGCCGTTCTCAATGGGCGGCCCGATGGCAATCTTGGCCTCGGGGAACATCTCCATCACCGCCTGCGCCATGATGTGCGCCGCCGAGTGACGGATGCGGTAGAGTTCGGATTTTTCGTACTTCTCGTTGTGTTTGTAGGACATGCGCTTACTCCTTATGTTGACCGCGAACTGCCGATCGTGGTCTATCATTTGCCGTCTTAACCAAAAAGCCCGCGCCCATTCCGGGGCGCGAGCTTCCACTCACACGGTTCCACCCGGATTTGCCCTGCGAAAAGCAGAGCATCTCCTTGAGGCCGATAACGGGGCCAGCCGTTTCCCTTACTGCGGCCTGCGCCGGTTCAGGTCAACGCTCGCGGGGGGTTTTCGCCGGTTGGCGCTCCGGGGAAGGCTCTCAGCCGGTGGCCTTCCTTTTCTGTCGGTGCCGTGCCGGTTACTCGTCCCGGTCATCGCGTTTTGGATATGTGGTATCGCAATTATAGTCTTCTTCCAGACGCTGTCAAGCGCCGCGCACTTACTGGGTGCAAGCAGAATATGTAGAAACCACCCTCCCGCAGGTTGTTGATGATGTGTTGGAGGCCATCCCACGGCTACTCGCAGCGCATTTCAGCCGAAAAATACGCCGCCGAACCTGCGGGAGGATTTTCAGTCTACAACATTTGCATACACCCGCGCTTACCTCACGGCGAGGGGATCGCCTAGATGCTCTATATCCGCGTGCTCCATCTCTCCGTGGTGAAATGACCGGTTACGGGGTTTGAGTGACTACAGGATAGCCTGCCGCCATCCAGGCGTTTAACCCGCCGGCGACGCTGGTGACGTTCTCAAAGCCGGCTTGCAATAAGATGTCGCGCCCAACCTGGCTGCGGTTGCCGGAGCGGCAGATGACCACGATCTCCTGGTCGCGCGGCACTTCGTCCACGCGCTGGGGGAGTTCATCCAGCGGGATCAGTGTGGTATTGGGGGCGTGGTATGCCTCCCATTCCTGAGGAGTGCGCACGTCGAGTACGAAGACGCCCTGCTGGTATCTCTGGTAAGCCTCGGCGACTGAAATCTCCGGCGGCAGGTTGCCGGCGTTGGCGCTGGAATCGGAGGATTTCAGCACTACAAAGCCCAGGATGGCGACGAACGCCACAGCGATGCCAACCCAAAGCCAGGGGCGTTGCTGTTTGCGGGAACGCTTCTTGGTATATGTTTTCTTTTTTGCCATGTTTTCTACCTCCAGGAGGTTGGATGCAGAAAACGCCTTGAGGTTACGGT
>WFTY01000474.1 GCA_015485245.1 Anaerolineales bacterium
CTGTTGGAAGGTGGTATGGAAGGGCTGGTGGGAATCCTGTTATTGCCGATTGTTGGGTTTGGTTGGATGTTGCCGGGCGGGGTTCTCATCGGTATTTGGAAAATCATTCGCGACTATGAGAGCATCCGTGAAGCCGGCGCGCGCTTTATTCTGCTGATTGCCGTATTGATTTACCAGGGCACAAAAGTGGTTACGCTGCCCGGCATGCTCAACTACGTTCCGTTTTCAGCCTGGCTGGATATCCCGGCTGGCTGGCAGGATCCTCTGCGCCTGAGCGTTCCAGCGCTCATTTTCATTCTCGCCCTTATGGTGGCAGAATGGGTGCGGCGGCGGCGTTCAGAATCGGCGGTGGCGTATTACATCGCCTGGACTCTTAGTGATGCGATCCTGACCCTGGGAGTGTATGGTGTGATCTTTTTAGGTAGCTGATGGTGTTCACGCGGGCTTCTAATCGCCGGGGAGATTTGCTCGCCGCGTTCCTGCTACTGGCCGTTGTGCAAATGGCGGCGTCTCAATTGGTGCTGACCGGATGGGTAGACGGGCTGGCCGCTGTGCGTCTGTTGGCCCTCTTGGGTAGCTTGTTGGGGTTGGCGCTGGGGCTTAGTCAGTTTTCTGCTCCGCTGATGGCCGCTCTGACGTTGATCTATGGCGTTGTGGCGGTTTTCTGGCGCGCGGGGCTCTTCCTGGGAAACGAGATTTCCTGGGATGAGCGCCTGGCAACTGTCGTTAGCCATCTGAGCGTTTCGTTTGCGCAACTTGCCCGGGGGGATGAGGTCACCAGCGAGATGTTTATCCTGGTGTGGATGATGGCGCTGTGCTGGGGGGTAGGGGTATTCGCCGGAATGGCGTTATGGCGCTTCGAGAATCCCTGGTGGAGTTTGCTGCCGGGGGGGCTGCTTGCCTTGCTGGTTTACCGTGCCATCGCAGCGGTGCAGCCACAGTCACAATACCTGGTGGCGTACCTGTTCTTTGGCCTGCTTGTGGTCGCCCGGCGGAGTTTTCGCTCCCGCGCAGCAGACTGGCAGCAACGGCGTTTGCACGTCCCTCTGGAAATGGGCGGGGATGTCTTCATCGTAACGTTGGGGGTGACTCTGGGATTGCTGGCTGTTTCTTGGAATGTGCCTACGCCCGCGCGCTCATCACTGGCGGCCAAACGCGCCTGGGCGCGCTTGACCATCCCTTTGGATCCCTTGGAGGATCGTTTCCGCCGGGCTTTTGCCCCAGCGCGCGGCGGCATCCGCTTTGAGGTGTTGCGCAGCGCTTATTACGGGGAAGTCCTTCCTTTGGGGCGCAGTACTCCTGATGATGAGGATGTTGTGTTCATCGTTGAAGCTCCGGTGCCGCCATTCGGGGCGCGTTATTACTGGCGCGCCCGACAATATGATTATTACGCCGATGGCGTCTGGCGTAACACGTTGACCACGCGCGCTTTGCTGGCTCCGGACGGGGCTGGTTTGCCCGCGAGCGGGCAGCGAGTGCACCTTTCTACGACTGTTGTCATCATGCCGCGGCTGTCCTTGCTCACCTTGTTCACGCCGCCGCAGCCGGAGTGGGTCAGCCTGCCGGCGGAGGTTGAGCTGGCGTTTAACGTCGATGGGTCGGTTGACGTGGGGGCCTTTCACGCTCAACAGCCTGTTTCTTCAGGGAGTGCATACGTGGCCCGAGGGTCGTTGAGCACGCCCACCGTGGAGCAGTTGCGCGCCGCGGGGGAAGCGTATCCCCCCTGGGTGGTGGAGCGTTATCTGCAACTGCCCTCAAGCATTACGCTGCGCACGCGTCAGCTTGCCCGGCAGATCGCCGGCGATGCGCCTACGCCTTATGATGCCGTTGAGGAAGTTACCAGCTATTTGCGTTCTCATCTGACCTATCAGCCCGTTTTGCCGTTTGCTCCTCTCGATCAGGAACCCTTGGACTGGATCCTCTTCGATCTTCAGCAGGGGTTCTGCAATTATTACGCTTCTGCGGAAGTGATTCTTTTGCGCTCTTTGGGAATCCCGGCGCGATTGGTGGTGGGATATGCTCAGGGGGAGTTTCAGCCTGTGGAGGAGGTTGCGCGGGGGCTTCCACAGAGCGGATCAAATGAAATGGAGGGGCGTTATGTGGTGCGGCAGCGCGATGCACATGCCTGGCCCGAAGTGTACTTCCCCGAAATTGGTTGGGTGGAGTTTGAGCCGACGATCAGCCAGCAGCCGTTCAACCGCCCGGAACAACGCCTCCTGGAAGACAATCCCGGCTTTGATGGAGGGGATACTCCTGCACTGGGTCAGCCAGACGAGAAGGCTCAGGCGTTGCTGCAACAGTATGGCTGGAAGCACGGCGCAGCGAGGAAGGCCGTATCGCCTACACAACCGAGCTGGCCTGGCTGGTTGCTCGCTGCATTGTTGCTGGCCCTGCTGATTCTCTGGCTATCGCCTGGGAGGGATGTGCGCCTGTTGCCTGCTCTGCTGTTAAGCGGTTTGCAGCGCAGCAGCATTCACCTGCCACGGTTTCTGACGCGTTGGGCGCGCATGCGCACGCTGAAACCGATCCAGCGAGCATATAATGAAATCAACCGCTCCCTGGAGCGCTTGGCGGGAAAACCTTCCCTGGGGGCGACTCCTGCAGAGCGGGCTGAACGTTTGAAAATCATCCTGCCTGACACCGCCAGCCACATCGATCGTCTGGTAGATATCTACCAGAGCGCCGTATATGCCGAGGTTCAAGTGGTGGATTTGCGCGCCGCATTCGATGCCAGTCGGGAGATTCGCCGGGCGGTGTATAAAGCGCAGCTTCGGCGCACATTCACTCGAGAGGAAGGGGAACACCATGAGCGACGTTAAGGAATTTGGAGAGCAGATCATCGCCAACATTGAGAGGGTGATTGTGGGCAAACGTTCGGCGATTGAGCTGGCGGTGATCGCCTTGTTGTGCCAGGGGCATTTGCTGATTGAGGATGTGCCAGGGGTGGGCAAAACCATGCTCGCCCGCGCTCTGGCGCGCTCATTGGACTGCACTTTCAGGCGCATCCAGTTTACGCCGGATATGTTGCCCAGCGATGTGACGGGCGTGGCGGTTTTTAACCCCCAGAATCGAGAATTTGAATTCCGCCCCGGACCTCTGATGGCGCAGATCGTCCTCGCCGATGAAATCAACCGCGCCACGCCAAAAACGCAATCTGCGCTGTTGGAAGCTATGCAGGAACAGCAGATCACGGTTGATGGTGTTACCCACGCGCTGCCGCGGCCTTTCTTGGTGATGGCCACGCAAAACCCCATCGAGTATGAGGGAACGTTTCCGCTCCCCGAGGCACAACTGGATCGCTTTCTGCTGCGCTTACAGTTGGGGTATCCAGACCGCGCTCACGAGATGCGCATGCTGGAAAATCAACAGCTCCGCCACCCTTTGGATGATCTGAAGCCCGTCGCCTCGGTGGATGCATTGCTGAAAGCACAAGAAAGCGTCCGCCGTGTGTACCTTGCTCCCGTGATGCGAGCCTATATTGTCGATATCGTCCAGGCCACGCGGCAACATGCTGAACTTTACCTGGGGGTCAGCCCGCGCGGCGCGTTGGGGTTATCCCATGCTGCGCGGGCCAGGGCGGCGCTTGCGGGGCGTGATTATGTGCTGCCGGATGACGTCAAAGCGCTTGCCGTGCCCGTGCTGGCTCACCGCTTGATCCTTGAACCTGCGGCGCGCATGCGTGCTGTGCGCGCTGAAGATTTGCTGGTTGAAACGCTGGCAAAGGTCCCTGTTCCCGGCGGGGATTTGATGGAGGCGAACACCGCGTGAGTCGTTCGGCACAGTGGGTGTGGGTGTTTTTCGCGCTCAGCGTGATGGGCCTGGCTGTTTCTGGCGAGCCTGTTTATGCGCGCCTGGCTTTGCTTTGGCTGCTGTTGCTGGTGAGCAGCTGGCTGATTGCGCGTCTCTCTTTGCGAGGTGTTCAATTACATCGCAGTGAGCGGACGGCGCGCGCCCATGTTGGGGACGTTTTTTGGGAAAATTTTGTGGTTCAGAATCAGGGACGATTCCCGGTGTTGTGGGTTGAAGTGTGTGATCATGCTCCGCTTGTTGGGCGCAACGCCTCTCGTGTGCTGACCTGGATTGGGGCGCGGGAGCAGCGTTCCTTTCTGGCGCGCAGCCGCCTGACCCGTCGCGGGAGTTACCCTCTGGGGCCGACGGAGCTGATCGCCGGTGATCCATTTGGCCTGTTTGAGGCGCGCAAATACTTGCCACCGACCACCGAACTACTGGTGTATCCGCCGCTTGTAGAGATCCAAAACTTCCCCGGGCCGCAGGGAGCTTTGCCGGGAGGGGACGCGTTGCAACGCCTCGCCGTTCAGATAACGCCTAACGCGGCTGGTGTGCGCGAGTATGTGCCAGGGGATACACTCAATCGTATTCACTGGCCCAGCAGCGCGCGGCGAGGTCGCCTGATGGTGAAGGAGTTTGAGTTGGATCCCCTGGCGGAAGTCTGGCTGTGTGTGGATGCTTCTGCTGACACTCATTGTGTTCAATCCCCTGCGATGAGTGAACAGAAGTGGTTGTTCTCAAAGGTTTCTCTGAATGCCTCGCTCCCCCCAGATACAATGGAATATGCTGTTTGCATTGCTGCTTCGCTGGGGCAATATTTTCTCCGCCGCGGCCGCGCGATGGGGTTGATTTCCAATGGCCGCCGCTTCAAGAATCTCCCTCCCGATCGCTCTGGCCGTCAGATGATTAAAGTGTTGGAGACCCTCGCTATGTTGCAGGCGGATGGCGAGGAGTCCTTTGCCGCCATGGTGGCTGCTCAGGCGCGCCTGTGGCTTCCCGGCACGGTGGTGGTGTTGATCGTTCCCGATACTTGTCCCGGTCTGGCGGGGTGTGTTGATCTGCTGGCTCGCCTAAACCTCTACCCTGTGGTCGTTTCGCTGGCAGTTTCAACCTTTGAGGGTGCTCAGAAGGGCGAAGCGCCAGCGTTGGCAATTTGCACGCCGGGTGTGCCTGTGTATCGCATTGCCTGTGGTGATGATCTCTCAATTGCGCTGTCTGCCGGCGGCGAGGGCGCACAGGCGCTTTCTGATATAATTGCGCCGCCTTGTTGACATTATGAAACCATCATTCGTGATCCCCTTTGCTGTATTGTTCGCTGGTGTGCTGGCCGCGTGTGCCCCGCCGCCTCAGCCGCTATCCGAAGAAGATGCCATGAGCACGGCGCAGGCATACGTCACTTCAATCGCTCCCCCGACGGCAACGCCGTCGCCTACGCCGCTCCCGCCGCGGGTGTTGACCATCTGCGTGGGGCAGGAGCCGACTTCGTTGTTCCCTTACGCTGATGATTCGCGGGCTGCCCGCGTCATCCGCCAGGCGATCTACGATGGGCCGGTGGACCGCTTCAACGGGCAGGCTGCGCCGGTTATTTTAGAGCGGTTGCCTTCCCTGGCAAACGGCGATGTGCAATTGCGCCCGGTGGATGTTCAGCCTGGCGAGTTGATTGTCGACGCTTTGGGGGGGTGGGTCGCGCTGCAAGAGGGCGTGCGCTACCGCCCCAGTGGGTGCACAAGCCCGGATTGCGCCCTGACCTATGCGGGGGACCAGCCTGCGCAGATGGACGAATTGGTGGTGCGTTTTCGCCTCTTGCCTGATCTCCAGTGG
>WFTY01000475.1 GCA_015485245.1 Anaerolineales bacterium
CCCACAACAAGCGGAAGCCGCGGTGCAACAGGGAAGGCGGTGTGTGCAGGCGGAAGCGCATCGTCTCTACCCTCCATGCTCCCCAGCGGGGATCGCCTCTGCGCCATCGTAACGGCGCAACTGCGGCCAGCGGGCGTTGATCCATCCAACGCCCAGCACGCAGGCCACGCCGCCCAGGGCAATTGCCAGCGGCACACCGATCAGGCGGCCCAAAAAGCCAGACTTCACATCACCCAGGTAGGGGCCGCCCATAAAGAAAATCTGGTTGACGCTGGTCATGCGCCCGCGCAGCCGATCGGGGGTTTGAAACTGACGGATGGCGCTGCGCACAATCGTGCTGACTGCATCCGCAGCTCCCATGAAAAACAACGCCGCGACCGAGAGCCAGAAAATCCGCGAAAGCCCAAACACCACCGCCCCCGCGCCGATCGAGGCCACCGCCCCCAACACTAATTTCCCTTGATGGCGCACCGCACGCGCCTGAGAAAACATCAGCCCGGCAGTCAGCGCGCCGACCATCGGCGCGGCAGTGAGCAGCCCATAAGCAGAACCGGAGACTCCCAGAATGTCTTGAGCAAAATACGAAAGCAGCGAGTCGGCCCGCGTTAACACCGTGGCTAAAAAGTCCAGCAGCATCGCGGAAAGGATCAAAGGTTGCCGAAAGGTAAAGCGCACTCCCTCGCGGATAGCGTCCCAATCCACACCGCGCCCGGCGGATATCACCGTTTTCTGCGGCACATCACCCATGCGCGCCAACATCAGCACCATCCCCCCAAAGAGCAGGAAGGCGCCCAGGTAAGAGTACATCTCGCCAAACTGCTCCAGCACCAGGCCGTTCGCCAACGGGCCGATCACTCCGCCAATCTGTAAGGCCAGCGTCTCCAGGCTGAGAGCGTTGGTAAGCGCCTTCGCTGGGACAATGTTCGGGGTGAGCGAATAACGCGCCGGCAGGTCCAGCATAAACGCCGAGGCGTGCACCAGCAAAAGGGCGTAAATCATCCAGAGCTGGAGTCTGCCAAAATACGTCAACCCGGCCAGGGCAAGGGCGGTCAAGGCCATCACCCCCTGCGTGATCATCACCAGTCTGCGGCGGTCGAATCGATCTGCCAGCGCGCCGGCGAACAGGGAAAGCATCAGGGTAGGCACCAGGCGCAGCAGCCCAATGCTCCCCAGCGCTGCCGGATCATCGGTGAAGGCGCGGATGTGCCAGGGGAGCGTCCAGATCAGCATTTGATTCCCGGCCCAGGAAAATAGCATCCCCACCCAAAAGACAACAAATTGCCGATGACGAAAAGCAAGCGGTGTTTTCATGGTTGCACACTTCATCTTGTTGCGCGCAGGCGTCGCACAACACAACGCTCCGATGAGAAATGGTTGCAAGGATGTTTCAAGTCCCCCAATCGCGCAGGTAGAGGAAATCGTAGCCGATGGTGCGGTTCGTCAGCTTGGCGATGGGCGGCAGAGTGCGCTTAAAGTGGTTACGGCGCACGCGTGCCAGCACATTGGCGACAAAATCAGCATCGAACCCGACATTTACACAATCCTCGGGGCTGTAACGCTCATCCACCAGCAGGTAGAGCAATTGATCCACCTCGGCATAGGTGAAGCCCAACTCGCCCTCATCCGACTGCCCGGCCCACAGATCCGCCGAGGGCGGTTTCTCCAGGATCGGACGCGGCACGCCCAGCGCGGTGGCAAGCTGGCGAACCTGGGTTTTATACAAATCGCCGATCGGATTGATGGCGCAGGCCGAATCGCCATAAAGCGTGCTGTATCCCAGCAGAATCTCCGTCTTGTTCCCCGTGCCCACCACCAGGCCGCCAAAGGCCTCCGATTGATCATACAGCACAATCATGCGCGCGCGCGCCATCACATTCCCTTTACGCAGGTCGCTCATCTCTGGGAAGCGCACAAAGAGCGGTTCCACCATCTCGGTGATGGCGATGGTGAGCGACTGCACGCCGGTCTGCTCGATCACCAGTTGGGCGTGATCGAGCGAATCCTGCGCCGAGGTGCGGTAAGGCATACGCACCGCCAGGACGTTCTGCGGGCCCAGGGCCTCGGCAGCCAGAAAGCAACTCAACGCCGAGTCGATCCCCCCAGAAAGGCCAATCACGGCGCGCTTGAACCCCACGCGGGTGATTTCGCTACGAATGAAGCCGGTGAGGATGCGGCGCGCCAGGGCGGTGTTGATGTTCAGGTCAATCGGTCTGTGGCGGTTCATCGACCCTCTCCATTTACCAGACGGGCAAGTTCGCGCTGCACCAGCGCGGTGCGTTCATCCCGCAGCAACGGCAGACGGGCGCGGGTTCGGTGCAACTGTCGCAGGTCAATCTCCACGGTAAGCACAGCCTCTTCAAAATAGGGAGCCTGCCCCACCAGCTTTCCGCGAGGATCAAACACAGTAGAACCGCCCCAAAAATTCAGGCCATCTTCAAAGCCCACCCGGTTGGCGTGGACGACAAAACAGGTGAACAGGCTGGCATAGGCCTGATTAATGCGTTCCACCCAGGCGGCGGATTCCAGTTTATCATCCTGGGTGATGCCCCGCCCTGGCGAGGCGGAGGTGAAGATCAACAAATCGGCACCGTCCAGCCACAACAAATACGGCGGCGAGGCGTGCCAGAAATCCTCGCAAATAGCGATCCCGGCGCGGCCAAAAGAGGCGTCAAACGCCCGGATGTGCTCTCCCCAGGCGAAGAAACGCCCCTCGTCAAAAAGGCCATAAGTAGGCAGGTACACCTTGTGATGCACATGGCGCACTTCTCCCGCGGAGAGATAAGCCCCGGCGATGAAGAAACGATGCCGTTGGTCTTCATCCACAAACCCGACCACCAGGTCGATCTCCTCGCTGGCTTCCAGCAGGGGCGCGAAAATCGGATCATCGGGGAGCGGGCGGTGCGCCACCGTCGCCGCCAAATCTTGCAGCGCGTAGCCGGTGAGCGAAAGCTCCGGGAAGACGAGCAGCTCCGCGCCCGCGGCGCGGGCTTCGACAATACAATCCAGATGTTTTTTCAGGTTAGCCTCGACATCCCCCAGGCGAGTGCTGATTTGCGCCAGCGAAATTTTCATACCGCCTCACTCCAAGTCCACAACGCATAGAGAAAAGCGC
>WFTY01000476.1 GCA_015485245.1 Anaerolineales bacterium
AACGCATCCAAAACGAGGCGCGCTCCGAAATCGAAAAGGTGCAGCGGGAATACTTCCTGCGCGAGCAACTCAAAGCCATCCAGCGCGAGTTGGGCGAGAGCGACGAACAAGCCGCCGAGGTGGAGGAATTTCGCAAGCGAATTGAAGAAGCGGAGATGCCGGAGGAGGCCGAAAAACAGGCCCGCCGCGAGCTGGATCGCCTCTCCCGCCTGCCCACCGCCGCCGCTGAATACGGCGTCATCCGCACTTATCTCGATTGGCTGGTCTCCCTCCCCTGGACGAAAATCACCGACGACAACCTGGACATCGCCCACGCCCGCCAGGTGATGGACGAAGACCACTACGGGCTGGAGGACGTCAAAGAGCGCATCCTGGAATTTCTGGCGGTGCGCAAACTGCGCCTGGAGCGCGGCGGGGAAAGCACCCCCGATGGCACAGGCTACGGAGACGAGATCCGCCGCTTGCGCGAGGGGGTGATTTTGTGCTTTGTGGGCCCGCCCGGCGTAGGGAAAACCTCGTTGGGACGCTCGATCGCCCGCGCCATGGAGCGCAAGTTCATCCGCATCTCACTGGGCGGCGTGCGCGACGAAGCCGAAATTCGCGGCCACCGGCGCACTTACATCGGGGCGTTGCCAGGGCGTATCTTGCAAGCCATCCGCCGCGCCGAATCGCGCAACCCGGTCTTCATGCTGGATGAGATCGACAAGCTCAGCCAGGGCTTCCAGGGCGATCCGGCCTCCGCGCTGCTGGAGGTGCTCGACCCGGAGCAAAACGCCGAGTTTCGCGATCACTACCTCGAAGTAGCCTTTGACCTCTCGGAGGTGATGTTCATCACCACGGCCAATCGGCTGGATACCATTCCTCGCCCGCTGCTCGATCGCATGGAGATCATCGAACTCTCCGGCTACACTGAGCGCGAAAAGGTACAAATCGCTCGCGGCTACCTGATTCCGCGGCAGATCCGCGAAAACGGTCTGCGCGAAGAAGAAATCCGCTTCACTGACGACAGCCTGCGAGAGATCATCCGTTACTACACCCGCGAGGCCGGGGTGCGCAACCTGGAGCGCGAAATCGGCAGCGTGTGCCGCAAGGTAGCCACCCGCATCGCCGAAAGCGGCGAGAGCCTCGCCACAGAAATCACCCCTGAACGTGTGCGGGAATACCTGGGGCGGCGCAAATACTCCGACCTGGACGAAATCGCCGACCGCACTTCGCTTCCCGGTGTGGCCACCGGCCTGGCGTGGACGCCCACCGGCGGCGACGTGCTCTTCATCGAGGCCACGCGCATGCCCGGCAGCAAAGGTTTCCAGCTCACCGGCTCGCTCGGCGAGGTGATGAAAGAATCAGCACGGGCGGCGCTCTCTTACGTGCGCTCCCAGGCCAAAGAACTGGGACTGGATGAAGATTTCTTCGCCAACGCCGATTTCCACCTGCACGTACCCGCCGGCGCGCAGCCTAAAGACGGGCCTTCCGCCGGGGTGACGATGGCCGTGGCGCTGGTCTCCCTGGTCTCCGGGCGGCCGGTGCGCAGCGACGTGGGCATGACCGGCGAAATCACCTTACTCGGCAAGGTGCTCCCCGTCGGGGGCATCAAAGAGAAAGTTCTCGCCGCACACCGCGCCGGCCTGAAAACCGTGTTGCTGCCCAAACGCAACGAACCCGACCTGGAAGATCTGCCCGAAGACGTGCGCGCGGCCATCAACTTCGTCTTCCTCGACATGGTCTCCGACGCCCTGGAAGTGGCGCTGGAACCGGCTCCCAAAAAGACGCAAAAACGCGCCCGCAAAACCAATCGCCAGAAGAAGAGCAAGGCGGCCGTAAAGTCCAAAGACAACCATGAAAAAACTAATGTTGATTGACGACTCCCCCGTCATGGTAGATGTACTTACCACCTTGCTGACCATCGAGGGGTTCGATGTCAGCCAGCACCCGCTGCACGGTGATCTGCTCCAGCCCATTCGCGAGCAGCGCCCGGATATCCTGTTGCTGGATGTCCACCTGAAAACCGCCGACGGCGCGGAAGTGGACGGCATCCAGTTGCTGCGCCAGTTGCGCGCCGACCCCGAACTGGCCGACATCAAAGTGATCCTCTCCTCCGGGCTGGATTATCAATCCGCGGGGGACGCCCAGGGAGCGGATGCCTTCATCCATAAACCCTATATGCCCGATACTTTAATCAACACCATTAAACAGGTGCTGAACGCCTGATTTGGTTTCAGCGGCCTGATCCCGATATTGAGAGTGACATTGTGGCTAGAAAACGTTCCCATTCAACCAAGTGGTATACCATTGATTTGCATTTACACACCCCCGCCTCGAGCGATTATCAGCAATCCAACGTTTCTTACATGGAAATTTTACAACGCGCCGAGGCTCAGGGGCTGGATATGATCGCCTTCACCGACCACAACACAGTGGCCGGTTATCGCGGCCTGATGGAAGAGATCCGCCAGCTCGAAATGCTCAAGGAACTCAACCGCCTGCTCCCCGAAGAAGAAACCCGCCTGCAAGAATATAACCGGCTGATGAAGAAAATCCTGGTGCTGCCAGGCTTTGAATTCACCGCCACCTTCGGCTTTCATATACTGGGCATCTTCCCCCCCGAAAAGCCCATCCGCGAAATCGAGCACATCCTGCTCGACCTGAACGTGCCCGCGGACCAGCTGGACAGCGGTTCGGTGACGGTGGGCGCCAGCGCGGACGTGCTGACCGCTTACCAGAAGATCAACGCCGCTGGGGGACTGGTGATCGCCGCCCACGCCAATTCGACCAACGGGGTGGCGATGCGCGGCTTCCGCTTCGGCGGACAGACCAAGATCGCCTACACGCAAGACCCCAACCTGCACGCCCTGGAGGTCACCGACCTGGAGCGCAAGGGGCGCCACACTACGGCGGCTTTCTTCAGCGGCACCAAGCCCGAATACCCCCGCCGCATGCACTGCATCCAGGGCTCCGACGCCCATCGGCTGGAGGGCGAAGGCGACCGGCGTAAAAACCTGGGCGTGGGCGACCGCGCCACCGACGTGCGCCTGCCCGAACTCTCCTTTGAGGCGCTCAAAGACCTGTTCATGGGCAACGATTTCGCCCGCACCCGCCCCCACCGCCACAAAGCTGAGCCGGTCTACGATTTCATCCAGGCAGCGCGCGAGGAAGGCCCCAACATCGTGCAAGATTTCCACGAAAGCATGACCGTGCGCGGCGGCAAACTCTACGCCATCATCGCCGACGTGTGCGCCTTCGCCAACACCAACGGCGGCACCATCTACATTGGCATGAGTCGCAATCCGCGGCGCGCCATCATAGGCGTGGACGCGGCCTCCCAGGCCGTCGCCCGCCTGGAAAAAGAGATCTCCGACCGCATCAGCCCGCCGTTGAATTGCAACATTGACGCCCACAAATTCCAGGGCAAGGATATCATCCGCATCCTGGTGCCGCGCGGCGACGACCCGCCCTACGCTGTAGATGACAGCAAAATCTACCTGCGCACCGAATCCGAAACCGGCATGGCGGTGCGCGATGAGATCGTCGAAATGGTGCTGCGCGGTCAACGCGAGAAATTAGCCAGCACACAGGTGACCGCGGCCGCCACCCTGGCCGAACCGCCCGCCCCGGCCGAAGAAAAAGAAGCCGAGGAAGGCGCTCGCATCGCCCCGCCGCGCACCGGGGTAGAGGTGGTCACAGTCGAAGAGCGCCAGGGCGTGCGTTACTACACCGTGCGCGACCTGCGCAACGGCAACGTGGTCAAAAACGTCACCCGCAAATCGGCGCGCAAGCTATGGCACTACGCCGTCACCCAGTACGACAAAATTGCCGGACAGCTCACGGATGAAAACGTCAAATGGCACGGCGACCTCGGCCTGCTCATCCCCCCCAAAGGCAGCACCGGCATCCGCTACGACCTGGTGCAGCGCGACTCCCACGGCAATTACCGTTACTACTTCGGCGTGACTGATGACGGCATCCACGGGGCGTGGAAGCAGATCGTCGGCCTGAACGAGGAGGGGTGAGCGCTTTGCAAGTCGCCATCCTGACGATCTCCGACCGCGCGGCGCGCGGGCAGCGGGAGGACGTCTCCGGCCCGGCGCTGCGGGAGCGGATCCAGGCACAAGGGTGGGAGGTGACCGCCCAGGCAATCGTCCCCGATGAAATCCCCGCTATTCAGGAAACCCTCGTCCACTGGGCGGACGTTCGAGATTATGACTTGATCCTGACCACGGGGGGGACGGGCTTCGCCCCACGCGATGTCACCCCCGAGGCGACTCTGGCGGTGGTGGAGCGCCCGGCCCCCGGGCTGGCCGAGGCCATGCGCGCCGCCAGCCTGAACATCACCCCTCACGCCATGCTTTCGCGCGCGGCCGCGGGCATTCGCGGGCGCACTCTGATCATTAACCTGCCCGGCAGCCCCAAAGCCGCGGTGGAAAACCTGCAAGTGGTGCTGCCGGTGCTGCCCCATGCCGTCCAACTGCTGCGCGAAGACCCGCAAGCGGAGGCGGGGCACACCAAAAGGTAACAGGGTGACAAGGGAAAAGGGATAGCACCCTTCCCTTGTCACCCAATCCCTTGTTACCTGATCCCCAATCCCCTCCCCTCTAAAAGGCCACCTGGGGGATCTGTTGTAAGGCCGCTTTGATCGCTTCCTCCGGATATTCGTAATCCTGCAACTGCCCCGACAGGTAAGCCTGGTAGGCTGAGAGGTCGAAATGGCCGTGGCCGGAGAGGTTGAAGAGGATGACGCGCTCCTCGCCCTTCTCCCTGGCGTCCAGCGCCTGGTCAATGGCAGCGCGCACCGCATGCGCCGATTCGGGCGCCGGGATGATGCCCTCGGTACGCGCAAAGGTCAACGCGGCCTCGAAAGTCGCCAGTTGCGGCACCGCAATGGCCTCGATCAGCCCGGCGTCGTAGAGGGCGCACAAACTCGGAGCCATGCCGTGGTAACGCAGCCCGCCGGCGTGAATGGGCGGCGGGACGAAGTCGTGCCCCAGGGTGTGCATCTTGACAATGGGGGCCATGCGGGCGGTGTCGCCGTAATCGAAGGTGTACTCCCCCTTGGTCAACGAGGGGGTAGCCGTGGGTTCGACAGCCAGCAAACGGGTGTTCTGCCCATTGTGCAGGTTTTCGCGCAGGAAGGGGTAGGCAATGCCGGCGAAGTTCGAGCCGCCGCCTACACAGCCGATGACCACATCGGGATACTCCCCGGCCATATCCATCTGCTTGAGGGCCTCCTCGCCGATCACGCTCTGGTGCGTGAGCACATGATTGAGCACCGAACCCAGGCTGTACTTCTTGGCCCCGCCGGAGGTCGCCGCGGCCTCCACCGCTTCAGAGATGGCGATGCCCAGCGAACCGGGGCTTTCCGGATCGTGCTCCAGCACAGCGCGCCCGGACTGGGTGCGATCGGTGGGGCTGGCGTACACTCGCGCGCCGTAGGATTCCATCAGCACGCGGCGATAAGGTTTCTGCTGGTACGAGATTTTGACCATATACACTTCAACGGGAATGTCAAAGAAATTCCCGGCCAGCGAGAGTGCCGACCCCCACTGCCCGGCGCCGGTCTCGGTGGTGAGCGCCTGCGTGCCGCTGACTTTGTTGTAGTACGCCTGCGGGATAGCGGTGTTGGGCTTGTGGCTGCCGGAGGGCGAAACTCCCTCGTGCTTAAAATAGATGTGCGCCGGCGTGCCCAGCGCCTTCTCCAGACGACGGGCGCGGATCAGCGGAGTAGGCCGCCACAGCTTGTAGATCTCCCGCACCTCTTCGGGGATATCGATATAGCGGTCGGTGCTGATTTCCTGCATGATGAGTTCCATCGGGAACAGCACAGAAAGGAAATCCGGCGTGACCGGCTCCAGCGTCTGTGGATTGAGCACCGGCGCGGGGGGAACCGGCGAATCAGCGTTGACGTTGTACCACTGCTTGGGCAGATCACTCTCGTTGAGGATAAAGCGTGTTTGGGACATGGTAATTCTCCTTTTATCTTTAACGTTATGGTTTGCGGTTGATGTCAAATCTTCAGATAAACGCCAGGCCGTGCAATGAGCGCGACCGGCGGCGGGCACGGGCAGCGAGGCGAACGCGCGCCGCTCCGCCAGCGGAGGTCGCTTGCGAGCGTCTGCGCCGCCCAGAAGTGGCGCGCCCCTCCAGGCGCGTCACAGCCGATCGGATCGCTTTCGGCGGGTTCAATCCTTTCTTCATCGTCTACTCCTTTCCAGGGTCATCCCCGAATTTACGTTGTCGCGCCAGGGTACACCATCCGAGGGAAAAACAAAAAGCCCTCGTCCACATCAGGGACGAGGGCCAAACGGCTCCCGCGGTGCCACCCAATTTAAGCCAGCCAGAGCTTAACAAAAAAATCCCGTTGGTGATGCAACGGGACGATCAACAGCCCAAAGGCCAGCTTCACTCACAGCAGTCTTGCAGGCTTTACTGCGTCAACTGCGTTGCCTGATAACGGCGGCAATTCCGGCTCAGGCTACTCGGTCTCCCTTTCGCCCTGCAACTCCGAGGCCCATTCAACATCAGCGTGCGCACCGGGATCTCACCTTGCCCCGGTTCTCTGTGCCGTCGTTTTGATGCCTACTCTTCCTCTTCACAGTCTTTCACTGTTCAGATGTTGGCGCTAACTATACCGAAGGGAAACCGTTTTGTCAAGCCTTTTCCCGAAAAAGAAAGCGGCCCGTTTTCCGACAGGCTGGCCAGCTTCACCCTACAGCTCCTCAGCAACCAGTTTTTCCAACACGGCGATGGCGTGCTCCAGCCGCTTCATCACCGTGGGGCGGCCGATGATCGTCATGGTCTCGAAAATCGGCGGGCTGACCTTCTGCGCGGTCAGGGCGTTGCGCAAAAAGCCAAACACATGTCCAGCCTTGAGGCCCAGCTCGGCGGCCAGGTCGCGCAACGGCTGGCTGGCGCGCTCCTCGCTGAAATCCGGCAGCCCGGCGAGCAGGTCGTAAATCCGGCGCGCCATGGTCAGCGACTCCGCTGCGGTCATATTCTTGCCAATCAAGCTCTCCGGTTCGGGAGAAATGTCGTCCCGAAAGAAAAAACCCGCCTTCTCCGGCGCTTCGGCCAGCGTGACCAGGCGCACCTGCAACGCCGCGGCGACCTGACGAAGCTTTTCCTCATCATCCACAACATAACCGGCGCGCTCGAAGAAGGGGCGCAGGCGTCCGGCAAGATCCGCCACGTCTAAACGGCGGATGTGCAAGCCGTTGAAGTGATCCAGCTTGCTGAAATTGATCGCCGCCGGGGAAGGGTTGAGCTTCTCGATGCTGAACTTTTCGATCAACTCTTCCAGCGTGAAGAAGTCAGAATGATCGTCATACCCCCAGCCCATCAGGGCAATCCAGTTAATCACCGCCTCCGGCAGATAGCCAAAATCGCGCAAATCGGTGATGAAGATCGAAAGGCCGTCCTGCGTCAGCTCCGCAGCCTCGCGCTTGCTCATCTTGCCTTTGCCGCTGGGTTTGAGGAAAATTGAAGGATGCACCCAAACAGGTTGCTCCCACCCCAGGGCGTTGTAAATATGCCCATGCAGCGGGAAGGTGGGTAGCCACTCCGAAGTGCGGAAGACGTGGGTAATCTTCATCAGATGATCGTCAATCACCACCGCCAGATGATACACGGGCAAACCATCCGACTTGACCAGGATGGTATCGTCGAGGTTGGCGTTTTCCACGGTGATATCGCCGCGCAGGGCATCGGTGACGGTGATCGTGCCTTCGGAGGGCATCTTGAAGCGGACAACGTGCGGTTCCCCGGCAGCGCGGCGGGCATCCGCCTCGGCGAGGGGAATCTCGCGATCGGGGCAGATGTCGCGGTGTTTGTGCGGTCGCCTGGCGCGAGGCGCGGCATCCGCGGCGGCAGCGCAGAAGCAATAGTACGCGTGACCGCTCTCCACCAACTGCCGGGCATACTGCTGGTAAATCTCACGGCGCTCAGTCTGGCGATAAGGGCCGTAAGGCCCGCCGATATCGGGGCCTTCATCCCATTCCAGCCCCAGCCAACGCAGGCTATCCATCAGCTCTTCCTCCGCGCCGGGGACGTAGCGCTTCTGGTCGGTATCCTCAATGCGCAAGATGAACTGGCCGCCCGTCTGTCGGGCCAGCAGGTAATTGTAGAGCGCCGTGCGGCCGCTGCCCAGATGGGTACGGCCGGTAGGTGAAGGGGCAAAGCGCACGCGCGCCGGGGAAAGTTTCTTCATAGCAGTCATCATGGTCTCATTTAGAAAAGGGTGCGCCGCCACTGGCACACCCTGAGGGGGATTTTATCACAGAGACAAGCGCGCCAGGTTAATAGAATGAACGGTGGCGCATCACCACGCTTTCCACCAGCCCGATGCCCAGCAACATCGAAAGCAGCGCGCTGCCCCCGTAACTGACAAAGGGCAACGGCAGGCCAGTGACGGGCAGCAATTGCAGATTCATCCCTACGTTAATCACCGCCTGGAACGCCAGAATGGTAGCCACCCCATAGGCGATCAGCGCCCCAAAGGTATCGCTCGCCAGGCGCGCCGCCCGCAAGCAGCGCCAGATGATGAACAGCAGCAACCCAATCACCGCCACGGCGCCCACAAAGCCGAATTCCTCCGCAAGCGCCGAGAAGATAAAATCGGACTGGCGCACCTTCAAAAAACGCAGCTGAACCTGCGTCCCGCTGCCATAGCCCTGACCGAATACCCCTCCAGAGCCGATGCTCACCAGCGCCTGCTGCACGTTGTAGATCGCCCCAAAGCGGGCTTCCGGGTCAGGGAACAAGAAGTTAATAATGCGCTCCACCTGATAAGGTTTAATCAACCCGGCAGTGTTGTTGGGGTCATATGTCAGCAACATCGCCGGGATGCCCAACGCCAGCGCCAGGATGCCCGCGGACATCGCGATGCCCACCAGCTTGATATCCAGCCCCGCCGCCCACACCAGGGCAAACCAGATGACGAAAATCACGATCGATGTGCTCAAGTCTGGCTGCAAGATGATCCACACGACCATCCCCAGTGTGAGCAGCAGACTACGCATCACCGTGCCCAGGTCATGGATTTTATCCTGGTTGCGAGCGAGAAAATCTGCCAGCGCCAGGATGATGACGATCTTCCCCAATTCGGAGGGCTGGATCAGAATAGGCCCGACCACAAACCAGCGCGCCGAACCAAACAACGCCCCACCCACCAGGTTTAGCACCACCAGCGAAAACACGGTGAGAAAATACAACGGGCGGCTCAACGCCGCCAGGATTTTATAATCCATCGCCGAGACGATCACAATCACCACAAAGCCAACAACAGCGAAAATAATCTGTTTTTGCACGATGTTGGCCTCGGTCAATTCGATGTTGCCGGCAATCGCTGAACGGATCATCACCACGCCGAACATCGTCAGCAAGGCCACAGCCCCCAACAACCAGTAATCAAAGAAACGCCAGGATGGTCGGTCAAACATGGGAAATCACACCCGCGGCAACAGCGAGGTCTGGAAGACCCCTTGCCGGAACAGAAAAGCTTGGGTCACGCTCGCCGTCGCTTTGGCCCCACTATCGGAATGTCGGCGATCAGGCGCTGCTGGCGGCCATCTTTGTTGATGGCGATGCGCACGTCATCGGGCGCGATATCAATATGCCGCGAGATCACCTCAATAATCTCGTCCTTCATCGTCTCCAGCACACTCTGCGAGAGGTTGGTACGGTCGTGAATCAACACCAGTTGCAACCGTTCCTTGGCCTGATAGGCGCTCTTGCGCTTTTTCCCAGAGAGGCGATCCATAAGGCTGCCCATGTCAACTGCCTCCTCCAGAGAAGAGCCGCCCCAACTGGTTGAAAAAACCCTCCTGATGGCTCAAATCCATAAAGGGGACCTCGTCTCCCAGCATGCGGCCAGCAATATTGCGCATCGCCTGCCCGGCGCGAGATTTGCCATCCAGCACAATCGGCATACCGCGGTTGGTGCTGACGATCACATTGTCGTCCTCCGGGATGATCCCCAGCAAGTGAATCGCCAGGAGTTCAATAATGTCATCCGTGCTGATCATATCGCCGCGCTGCACTTTGGCCGGGTCAATACGATTGATGATCAGCTGTGCCGGCCCTTTTTCCTCCGCTTCTACGATGCCGATGATGCGATCGGCATCGCGCACCGCCGAGACCTCCGGATTGGTAACCACCAGAACCAGGTCGGCAGGGGCAATGGCGTTGCGAAAGCCGCGCTCAATCCCCGCGGGCGAGTCGATCAAAATCCAATCGTGATCGGCGCGCAGCTCATCACAAAGTTTGACCATGTCGCTGGGCGAGACGGCGGTCTTATCACGCGTCTGGGCTGCGGGGATCAGCGAAAGCCCCTCGGTGCGCTTATCCCGGATCATCGCCTGCCGCAACCGACAGCGCCCCTCGACGACATCCACCAGATCGTAGACGATGCGGTTCTCCAGGCCGAGGACGACATCCAGATTGCGCAGCCCGATATCGGCATCAA